>NZ_JBHURF010000049.1:0-34360 GCF_042674125.1 Rhodococcus sp. NPDC056960
CCCCGGCCACACGGCCCCGACCCAGGAACACCGAACGTGGATGAGCTGACAACCCGGTCAGCAGATCACCGAGATCACCGATCCACGGATTGAGGCTTAGTGTGCGGCAGCCTCGATCGGTGTGAGCCCAGGCGTACCGGTCAGTTCCCGCGGCCCGTTGCGCTAGAGTCCGGCGCGCGAACCGACCTTTACAGCTCGACGCTCCTGTCGCTTATGACGGAGCCCTGGCCCTTCAAGGTCGGCTGCACACTATAGCGAGTCATGCGTCGAATTGCGGGATCACCTTCGACCCAAAAAGGTCGATTGCGTCGAACAATTCCGACTCCGGCATGCCGCCCATGTCCATATATACGAGGTTGGTAGAGATGTTAAGCATCTCGGAAAGCTCGCCGATCCGGTTCACGACTTCGTCCGGGCTTCCGACGACAGCCGGCCCCTTGGTAGTGAGCCACTCGAAATCGAACGGCCTTGCCTGATACGAAGGAACGGAGGTGTTCACCTTCGTGACGAGAGTGGTCATCCACTCAAAGTATGCTCGGTACCGCTGTTCCCACTGCTTTCTTGCATCCTCCGATGTCCCTCCGACCCACACGTGCCACCCTGCGCCGACCTCCGGCTCCCAGGCGTGGCCCGCTTTCTCCCAGCAGTCGAAATAATGCTCGACGACGGACACGAAGTTTGCCGGAGCGCCGAATGCGCTTGGAAGCATTAACTTCCAGCCGAGCTCAGCGGCGAGCTCGACCGATCGGCGCGACCCACCACCCGCGATCCAGAGGCAGTCCTTCCGGTCCTGCAAGGGAGGCGGCTGCAGACGCTCACCGTTAACGTTTGCCCGGAACCGCCCTTGCCAGTGGAGCGGATCGCCGGTCCAGAGCTCGTTGAGCAGTCGACCGTTCTCCGCGAAGCGATCCTCGGAGTCCTCGAGCTTCTGCCCGAAGAGTGTGTATGTCGAGGCGAAGATGTTTCCGCGCCCGCCGACGATGTCGACTCGACCGTCCGACAGGACGTCGACGGTGGCGTAGTCCTCCGCGAGCCGGAATGGGTCCAGGTTAGCCAGAAGAGTCACGGCCGTGCCCAATCGAAGTGTTCGGGTGCGCGCCGCGATGGCACCGAGTACGACCGCTGGCGCCGAGTAGATGTACTCGAGTCCATGGTGCTCGCCCATATTGATCCCGTTGAATCCGGCTGCCTCCGCGTGGACCGCCATCTCGGGGAACATCTGGTAGCGGCGGGCTGCGGTCGTGCGTTCACCGGACAATGGATCGGTAATCAGGTCACCCAGCGACATGATGTTGAATTTCATGTTCTCGCCTCACATTCTGAAAGTTGTCCGTACAAGGCTCAAGACCATGCCCCATCGACCAACACTTGGAAACAAACTAACACTATTTGATTAAGGGCTCACAACTGGCACAACGTCAGCGAGTGCCATTCTCAATCACGGCTTGCTCCACCCTGCCGCGAATCGTTCACAGATAGCTGGATTTACAGTGATCGCACAGAATGGGAGTGAACGCGCTGCCGCTGAAGCCGTCGGGCCGAGAAGCAAGTGGATCCGCCGAAGCAGGTGCCAGACTCGCAACCGGTCAAGATGCGTTCCGCTCGACCTGGCGGTCTCAACCCTCCTGGAGAGTTGAGACCGCCAGGTCGAGCAGGGGTGCAATCACACGTGCGGCGGCCAACTTGCGTGGGTCCGGCGTTGCCGAGCGGCGACTGTGCTTGACGATCAATGCAGTGGCCGCAGCTCGCTTGAACAGGGCCAGAGCGTCGAACCAGGCAAGGTCGGACACGTCCCGCCCTCGCGATGCGACGTACTCGTCGATCAGCTGCTGCCTCGCAGGGGGGAACGGGCGTCCCTGCTGAGCCGTCTCTACGTGCGGGTCAGACATGTGCAGTAACCACGCGAGGTCGCAGCGGGGATCACCAAGTCCCCAGATTTCCCAGTCGATGATGGCAGCCACGTCACCGCCACGGCAAATCATGTTGCCGAGTCGGTAATCACCGTGAATCAACGCGGCTGGCTGCGGTTCCGGGATGTTCGAGGAAAGCAAACGCTCACAGCGCTCGAAATCGCCCTGTAGATCCTCGGGGACAGAACGGAACGCGCGGCCCCATTTCCGGAGCTCGCCCCCTCCGTCCTCAGTCGGCTCCGATTCGAAGACTGCATCCGTAATGCTTACACTGTGGAGTCGTCCTAGCGTTCGTGCAGCTTGAAGGTAGCGACTGTACAACTCCAGTTCGGTTGCTGACGACGGATTTTCGTCGTCCAATGGCTCGCAACTCTCACCTGCGATATAGCTCATTGCGAAGATCGGGGGCGTTTCGGGAGGCTCGCCCGAGTCCGTGAAAATCACGGTCGGGGTCGGCACTCCTTGGATGCCATTCAGGTAGCTGATTATCCGCGCCTGGCGGATGATATCTCGGTTCTTGGTCGGAACGAGTCCTGGAGTTGCCGCCTTGAGCACCAGAGGAAGGGCTCCGTCCTTGAGCTCGAGCCGGTAGGTCAGACTCGACAGCCCTGCCGGAATGCGCTCAATCTTCGCTACCGTTGCCTGGATCCCCGAGTTCTGCAACCCAGCGCCGACACGGTCGAGCACCTCTTCGACGTCAAGTTCTCTAGCGACGCTCACGGTTGCCCTCCGGTCACGGGAATCACAGCGCCGGAAGTGAAACTCGAAGCGTCCGTCGCGAGATAGAGCGCAGTGCCAACAACTTCATCGGGTGCACCGGCGCGCTGTAAGGCGTGCGCCTTTACGGTCTTCTCGAAAGCCTGCATATCCCAATGCTGGGAGACGTCAGTGAGGAACGGTCCGCACATGATCGCGTTCACTCGCACGGTCGGCCCCAACGCCCGGGCGAATGCGACGGTCAGCGCGTTAAGGCCAGCTTTCGCCGCGGCGTAAGGTGCGGTCTTCGGGATCGGATTGACCGCCGCCATGCTGGTCACGTTGATGATCGAGCCGCCCTTCCCGTCCGCCTTCATCCGCTCACCAATCAGCGAGGAAAGCCGGAACGGGCCCTTAAGATTGATGGCGATGACCTTGTCGAACAGTTCCTCGGTCACTGTGCTTTCCGACTCATACAAGGGTGAAAGCCCGGCGTTGTTGATGAGGATGTCCGCCCGGCCATGCGCGGCGTAAAGCTCGTTGACGAACCGCTCGATCTCGCTCCATCGGCCCACGTGGCAGGCAGCAGCGCTCGCCTTGACTCCGAAGTCGCTGCGGATATCCGCTGCGACTTGCTCACAGGCATCGATATTGCGGCTGACGACCACGATCTCACAACCGACCTCTGCGAGACCCCGTGCCATCGCTCGTCCGAGCCCCCGGGTACCACCGGTGACCACCGCTACCTTGCCGGTCAGCATTTTGTTCATGTGCAGTCCAACCCTTCTTGCGCATTCATCCCGTCAGGAGAACTCGATGACATGTCGCCCGTCGCCAAAGGGCGGCGGTGCACTCCCACGCGGCTTTCGGCGATTGGCGTCTCGTGGCGTGGCCTCGAACACCGCATCAGGAAGCGAGTGCCGACGAACCTGTCGATCAGGAGTCGACAAATCGACCATCCAGCTCCATACCGTCGACGAGGAACCCTGAAGTCGCCGACTGCAACCGACTCGAACCTCTCAAGTATGGCGTCGGATGCCTGAGGTTCGAGCGAATCTCCGTTGCAATCTCTCCGTCGTACGGCACATCCAATAATCTAACGTCGATGGATTAGGACGTCAAGGCCGATTACCACCAGATCTCCTGGCAGCCGCGCCACACTGCTGCATGGTTAAAAAGAGACGGCAACGCCGACCGCGGATTTGCACGACCAGTACCCGTACCCATACCCGAGATTTCACCAGTTTGAGAACGAGCACGAGCACATCCCTCCCTCGCGGCGGCCGCCAGGGTGGACGCGAACTGCCACGTCGGGAACGACTCGTCCCGGTTCTACAAGCGTGAGTCATTCCGCGGTCGCCAGCGTTCGGCAGCCCACTCTCGCCCCCCCACCGGCGTGACTCTCGAATTTCGGTCGAATACGATTATCGAGCAAATGGCTTCCGGATAAGTTCGCCGAGGGGCAATTAGTTTTGCTGATCCTCGTTCGGAGCGAGGCCTCGTGCGGTCGTTGATGAACCCCCGGGACACGTCTGGCGGGAAGTGCCCGCCATCGGTTAATCTAACTATGTTGGATTAACCATAGTTCGAGCAACTCAAGGATGAGCGACATGCAACCCAAGAACGCTGCCACTTCGGATGAACGACACTTCCGGACCGTGCTCGGCCAGTTGCCGACAGGCGTCGCGGTAATCGCTGCCATCGGCCCGGACGGCCGACCGTGCGGCATGGCAGTTGGGTCGTTCGGATCGGTGTCCCTCGACCCTCCGCTTGTGTCCTACATGCCGGCCTTGACTTCGAGTTCATATAAGTTGATCGCCGAGGCACCGAACTTCTGTGTCAGCATCCTCGGCGCCGATCAGGACGATATCTGCCGCACCATGGCCGTCTCCGGGGGCGACAAGTTTCAGGAGATCGCATGGACGCCGGCGCCCTCCGGGGCCCCCATCATCGATGGCTCGCTCGCATGGATCGACTGCACTCCGGTCGAGACGTGCGAAGCCGGAGATCATTACATCGTTCTGGGCCACGTCGATCAACTCGGTCAGTTGACTCCCGGCCCTCCCCTGGTCTTTTTTCGGGGAGGTTATGGCGCGGTGACCACATCGTCTCTGGTCGCACCACCGGATCGAGACCTCATCGAGCCGCTACGCCTGGCGGGGCTTGCTCGGCGCTCAATGGAGGAGCTGGCCCACGACCTCGGGGTCGAGTGCCAAGCGATCGGGGTAGTCGGCGGTGAAACAGTGGCGCTCGCGATTGCCAACGCACCGGGCGCCCAATTCACCACCGCCAGGGTAGGCTATCGCGCACCTCTCACATCCCCGGTCGGCTCGGTGTTCGTCGCCTGGACCCCGAACGAGGTCGAGCGCTGGCTAGGCGACACTTGCTCGCGTGCGACCGCGGTGGCCGCACTGGAACGGGTTAAGCAGCGCCGGTGGTCCGTAGTGCTCGGCGATGGTTCGTACGACGAACTCGAGCGAGCCGTCGGCCATCAGCATCTGGACAACACCCACGAGGATGAGGTCAGGCGTGCGATTGGCGCTTTGGACGACCAATGCTTCGATCCCGAAGTCGAAGCCAACAAGTGCTACGACGTACGGGTACTGACAGCCCCGGTATTTGATGCTCACGGCGTCGCACTGGCCCTGCAGGTGCGCGGTTTCAGCACACAGCTCTCCGGAGCCGAGATCGTCGGAGTCGCGAACCGGCTAAACGCTGCCGCGGACCGTGTCAGCCGTCGGATTCGCGGCAGCGAGCCGACATCTACCTCGGCACCGACGAGGGCTTAGTGTCACTCGTCGGCGCGGCCGGTGACACCTTTGTCACTCGAGACTACGTGTCCCGCCCGTCGATCAGAGCTTGTAGGGCACCGCTCGCCCCGGAGTGGGGTCGGCTGCGAGCTGCTCCCTGACCTGGTCGTCGTATGCAGGCCGGGCACCCGACGGCACACCCCGATAGGCGCTAACGTCTGCTCGCCCCAGCTCGTAAGTTGCACCAGCGCAAACGCTGCCTAACGCTGGCGGTTCCAGCGTCGTGCACCACCAGATCGGATTCGGTGGTCGCGTCGACCTCATCGACGTATAGCTCGCCGTTCGGACGACGGAACACCCCACGCCCGCCGCCCACACCGAATCGCACCGCCTGACCATCGACCAAGGGAATCACCGTTTCGGACGCTGCCTCCCTGTCCTTCAGTACATCGAAGGCCCATGCGTTGAAGATCGGGAAGTTCTGGTAGATCTCAACCAACGAAGTCCCACAATGTGCAGAATCCTCGGCCAGCACCGAGGTCAGGTGCTGGCGGCCGGAGTCGATCGTGCGGGCTACGAATGTCGCTTCTGCGCCCAGAGCAAGCGAGACCGGGTCAAATGGATAGTCCACCGAACCGACCGGTGTGGACTTGGTAATCTTGCCGAATTCCGATGTCGGAGTACTGCACCTTAAGCAAGCCCGTAGATTCGGTTGTTGAACAACAAGATGTCGATGTTTACGTGACGGCGCACCGCGTGGACCACATGATTTCCACCGATCGACAGCGCATCACCGTCTCCCGTGACGACCCAGACCTACAAGTCCTCCCGCGCCGTGGCCAAGCCGGTCGCGATCGCCAGCGCTGCGGCCATGGATCGAGTGCATACCATAGGTTTCCAGGTAGTACGGGAAACGTGAGGAGCACCCGATACCGGAGACGAAAATCATGTTCTCACTACGCAAGCCGAGATGAGGCAAGTAGCTTTGAACCGCCCTTAAGAACAGCGTAATCACCACAGCCTGAGCATCAGCGCACCCTTGTTCGGCGGTGAACTCTACCCCAGTCTGAGGTGCCCCGCAGAGGGCACCCGATCGGTTCCGATCGGGGGTAACTCAGGTCGACAACGGTCATAATGCCTCCAGGTGACTCAGAAACTTATGTTCGAGTTGCTCGGCGCCGAACGGCATTCCGCGCACGTTGGTTAGCCGTCGGACATCGACCAGGTGCCGGTCACGCAGCAGCGAGGCCAGCTGACCGAGGTTCATCTCTGGACACACCACCCGGTCGTAGCGTCGAAGGATCTCTCCCAGAATGCGCGGATGAGGATTGAGATGGCGCAGGTGTACCTGAGCAACCGCGTGTCCACGCTGACGCGGCCGCCTTTTGCCGGCACCGATCGGACCGTATGTCGAGCCCCAGCCGACCACCAACATGCGCGCCTGGCCGACGGATCGTCGACAACGAGATCTGGAATGTCCGCGGCAATGGCGTCTACCTTCGCCTGGCGGGTGCGAACCATCATCTCGTGGTTGTCAGGGTCATATGAGATGCCACCGGTCAGGTGAGCTTTCTCGAGTGTTGACCGTCTCTTTGGGTGACGACCACGGCATGCCGGTTCTTCACTGAGGGTGCCGATGGAGAATCGCGGTGATCGCAGGGGTTGATCTGCTTCGTGTGCATCGTCAGTGTGACGAGGAACTGACGGGTGCGCGGCACCCCGCGAAGTCTTGGCGGGCTAGCGGGGTGCCGCGCTGTAGTGCTGGAGGCACTGATGGTGACGGTAGAGGCTGATCCTGTCCACGTCGAGTCCCGACTCGCGGCCGGGACGATCGGGTGCCCTGCGTGTGGGGACGGTGTGCTCGGCGGTTGGGGGTATGCCCGCGCTCGCCGGATCGTCGGGCTCGGTGATCGGCTGCGGCCGCGGCGCGCGCGGTGCCGGGCGTGTGCGGTGACCCATGTGTTGTTGCCGGTGGCTGTGCTGCTGCGCAGGGCGTATGCGGCGGAACTGATCTGGTCGGCGTTGACCGTGCGCGCAGAGGGCGGCGGGCATCGTCAGGTCGTGTCGCCTGCCATGAGCATGGGACCGTTTTGATCTGATTTCTGCCACCCTCATGGGACCACTCGGATTGCCAGTCATGGGACCACCCCGGCGCGTCGCGCCGGAGTCCCGTCGAATGACTCGTTTGATCGTCGTATCGGTATCCCCGATCACGAAGGCGGACGGGCATGGCATTTCGGGAGGTCAACGTGAACGAAGTGAAGGAAGTACTCCGGATCTGGCTCGGGGTGCCCGGGTCCCGGCCACCGGGCCTGCGCACGATCGCCGCGCACTGCGGGGTGGACCGCAAGACCGCGCGCCGATACATCGAGGCCGCCCAGGCCGCCGGCCTGCAACGCACCGACGGGATCGAGGCCCTAGACGACGGGCTGATCGGGACGGTGATCGAGGCGGTGCGCCCGGCCCGCCCGAATGGGCACGGCGCCGCCTGGGACCAGCTGCTGGCGTTCGAGGACCAGATCACCGCGTGGGTCGCCGGCGACGGAAACCATCCACCGCTGACGATCACCAAGATCGACACCCTGCTGGCCCGCCAGGGCTGTGTGGTGCCGTACCGGACGTTGCACCGATTCGCCACCGAGCGGTGCGGTTTCGGCCGCAAGGACACCACCGTCCGCATCGTCGACGGCGATCCCGGCAGCGAATGCCAGATCGACTTCGGCTACCTCGGCTACCTGACCGACCCGGAGACCGGGCGGCGCCGCAAGGTCCACGCGCTGATCTTCACCGCGGTGTACTCGCGGCACATGTTCGTGTGGTTGACGTACTCGCAGACCCTGGCGGCAGTGATCGCCGGCTGCGAGGCGGCGTGGACCTTCTTCGGTGGCGTGTTCAAGGTCCTGATCCCGGACAACCTGAGACCGGTGGTGTCCGAGGCGGACGCGGTCAGTCCGCGGCTGTCGCAGGGTTGGTTGGACTACGCCCAGCACACCGGGTTCGTGACCGACCCGGCCCGGATCCGGTCCCCAAAAGATAAACCCAGGGTCGAGCGCGCCGTTCAATATGTACGTGGAAACTACTGGGCCGGTGAGGAATTCGCCGATCTCGCCGACGCGCAACAGCGGGCCGAAGCGTGGTGCCGTGACACCGCGGGGATGCGGAAGCACGGCACCACCGCGGCCCGCCCACTCGAGGTGTTCGACGAGGACGAGGCACCGATCCTGCTGCCCGTCCCCGCGGTTTACGACGTGCCGATCTTCAAACAGGTCAAGGTGCACCGCGACTTCCATGCCGAGGTCGCCAAGGCGTTGTATTCGATCCCGGGACAGTGGATCGGATCCACCCTCGAGGTGCGGGCGGACAGTGCGCTGGTGAAGTTCTACGCCCACGGCAAACTGGTGAAGGTGCATCCGCGGCAGCCCGCCGGTGGGCGCAGCACCGACCCGGAGGATCTGCCCACCGAGAAGGTCGGGTATGCGATGCGGGACCTGGATCGGCTGATCGGCACCTGCGCAGTACACGGTGACTGCGTCGGGATCTACGCCGAAAGGCTGCTCGACGATCCGTTGCCTTGGATCCGGATGCGGGCGGTCTACCGGCTGCTCGGGTTGGTCCGACGCTACGGGCCCGGCCCGGTCGAAGCGGCGTGCAGCACGGCGCTGGAGCTGGATGTGGTGTCGGTGAGCAAGATCGCCTCGATGCTCGAACGCGCCACCGAGACCGCGACGCCGCTGCTGCCGGCCGCCGGGTCGGCGGCACCGTCCCGGTTCACCCGCGATCCCGCCGAGTTCGCCACCAACCGGACCGGCCCCGCCACATCTGGGACCGCCTCCGCCACCGAGCGGACCACCCCTGCCACTGCCGGGACCGGCGTCGCCACCGACAGGACCGGGCATCTGACGGTGATCGTCGGCGGCAACACCGACACGAAGGAGCCACGATGACCACCCCACCCGCCCCCACGGGGCCGGTCGATCCGATCGGCGCCGACCTGATCGCCCTCCTCAAGGCCCTCAAGCTCGGCGCCCTCAAGGACACCCTGCCCGAGCGACTCGCCCTGGCCCGCCAGCACCAACTCAGCCACGTCGCGTTCCTGGAACTGCTCCTCGCCGACGAGGTGTCCCGGCGGGAATCACGCTCGGCCACTTTACGGTCGGCGAAGGCCGGGCTGGATCAGTCGATGCGGATCGACACCTGGAACGCCGTCGACGACCTCCGCTACGACCGATCCCTGCTCTCGGACCTGGTCTCGCTGCGGTTCGCCGAGGCCGGCCACTCGGTCCTGGTTCTGGGTCCGGTCGGAGTCGGCAAGACGCACCTGGCGACCGCCCTCGGGCACATCGCGATCCGGCGCCGGATGACGGTGCTCTGCGCCCGCGCGGACAAGCTGTTCGCCCGTCTGCGCGCCGCCCGGCTCGACAACTCGGTCGAGGCGGAGATGCGGCGCATCGCCACCGTCGATCTCCTGGTCCTCGACGATTTCGCCCTGAGGCCCCTGGATGCCACCGAGACCAACGACTTCTACGAGTTGGTCGTCGAGCGCCATCGCCGCAAGGCGACGATCGTCAGCTCGAACAGGGAGCCGTCGGAATGGCTGTCGATGACCACCGATGCCCTACTCGCGCAGTCGGCGATCGACCGGCTCACCTCCTCGGCGCACACCCTCGTCATCGAGGGCCCGTCCTACCGGCAACGCACCCGTCCGGGACATGGCGCGGTTGACAGCTCAGAAGGGGAGGTCGATGCTCGATGACACCTTCGGGTGGTCCCATGCTCGTGGCAACGAGGTGGTCCCATCACCCTGGCAAGCGACAGGTCGCCGCGGTCGTGGGTGTGCCGGCGACGACGGTGCGGGGTTGGCTGCGCCGGATGGCGGAGCGCCTCGAGGTAATGCGGTCGTGGTTTCTTCATCTCGCGGTGGTCGCTGGGGTGGACGTGACGATTCCCGATACCACCGGCTGCCGGTGGCGGGATGTGCTGAGCGCGGTGGAGACCGCGGCCGCGGCGGTGCGATCTCGGTTCGGTCCGGCCGGGTTCGTCGGCGCGGTGACGCCGGTGCGGGTGGCGGTCGCGGCCAGCGGTGGTCGCCTTCTCGCCCCGGGCTGGCCGTCGGCAGCGCCGAGGCCGGATGCAACACCAGTCGCCCCTGACGCGGGCGGCGATGATCGGTGATCCTCACGAAGGCACCCGCCGGCAACACCTGTGCCGGCGGGTCTTCATCGAGAGGGGAAACCGAGAAGATGTCGTTGGATGAGCACAAGCGCCGTGAGCGGGCGCAGGCGATCGGGTTGTTCCGGTATCGGCTGATCTGCCCGGCACTGGACGAGGGGTTGTCGACCAAGCAACGCGGCAAGCTGGTGCGCGAGATCGCCGCCGAACCGCATGCCGACCCGTTCGGCAATCAGGTGCGGATCTCGCGGGAAACGCTGGACCGCTGGATCCGCCGCTACCGCCGCGGCGGCTTCGAGGCGCTGGTGCCCGAACCACGTCGGCTGGCCGCGCGCACCGACACGCAGGTGCTGGAGCTGGCGGCCTCACTCAAGCGGGAGAACCCCACCCGCACGGTCGCGCAGGTGGCACGGATTCTGCGCACCGCGACCGGGTGGGCGCCGTCGGAATCGACACTGCTGCGACATTTCCACCGGGTGGACCTGATGGGTCCCGGCGCGGGCGAGGCGCCGGCGGTGTTCGGGCGGTTCGAGGCCGCCGACCCGAACGAGCTGTGGTGCGGCGACGCCCTGCACGGCCCGCGGATCGGGGACCGCAAGACCTACCTGTTCGAGTTCGTCGACGATCACTCCCGGCTGCTGCCGGGCTATCGGTTCGGGTTCGCCGAAGACACCGTCCGGCTCGCCGCGGCACTGAAGCCTGCCCTGGCCGCGCGCGGTGTTCCCCGGGCGATTTACGTGGACAACGGTTCCGCGTTCGTCGACGCGTGGTTGCTACGGGCCTGCGCGAAACTCGGAGTGCGGCTGGTGCACTCGACACCCGGTCGGCCTCAGGGCCGAGGCAAGATTGAGCGGTTTTTCCGAACTGTCCGCGAGCAGTTCCTCGTCGAGGTCACCGACACCAGCAGCGAGGACCTCGCCGCCGCCGGCGTCGGCCATGCGGCCGCGCTGCTCGAGATGAACCGCCTGTTCACCGCCTGGGTCGAGACCGAGTACCACCGCCGGGTGCATTCGGAGACCGGACAGAGTCCGCTGGCGCGGTGGCAGGACGGCTGGGACCGGCTCGGCCGCATCCCGGCGATGCCGACAGCCGCCGATCTCACCGAGGCGTTCTTGTGGTCGGAGCACCGCACCGTCACCAAGACCGCGACCGTGTCATTGCACGCCAACGTCTACGAGGTCGATCCCGCCCTGGTCGGGCGGAAGGTGGAGTTGGTGTTCTCCCCGTTCGACCTGGAAACCCTCGAGGTCCGCTACCGCGGCAAGAGCTTCGGGACAGCGACACCGCACACCATCTCCCGGCACGCTCACCCCAAGGCGAAACCGGAAACGACCGCGCCGCAGTCGCCGGCGCAGACCGGGATCGACTACCTCGCCTTGACCGCGGTCGCTCACCACGAGCAGCTGCGCCGTGACGAGCGCATCGGTTACCACGCCCTCTACAGCACCACCGACGGCCACGGCGCCGACGAGAACCCCGCCCGCTCCCTCGACGACGACACCGTCGTCGTCCTCGACCACACACCCGCCGCCGACGGCGATGAGGTATCAGCATGAGCATTCAACGGCTGCAGTCACATTGGGGTTTTACCCGAATGCCGTTCGGGCGCGATCTCGCACCGGGAATGCTGCATCGCCACCCCGGCCACGGTGAGGCAGTCGCCCGCATCACCTGGTGCGTCGACCAACGCGCGATCGGGGTGATCACCGGCGAGGTCGGCGCCGGCAAGACCGTCGCCGTCCGCGCCGCCGCCGCGGCCCTCGACCCCTCCCGGCACGTGATCATCTACCTGGCCAACCCCACCATCGGGGTGCGCGGCATGCTGGGGCACGTCGTCGCCGCGCTCGGGCACACCCCCGCCTTCCATACCGCCAGCCTCGCCCCGCAGGCATCGGAAGCACTCGCTACCGAACACGCTGAGAGGGGACGTAATCCGGTGCTCGTGATCGACGAATCGCACCTGCTCGACAACCACCAGCTCGAAGCGATTCGCCTGCTCACGAACCATGAGATGGACTCCGGTTCTCCTTTCGCGGTCGTGCTGGTCGGCCAGCCCACCCTGCGGCACCGGCTCCGACTCGGTGTGCTCGCCGCCCTGGACCAGCGCATCGCCGTGCGCTACACGATCGCCGGGATGAGCGCAGCCGACACCGCCGACTACATCCGCCACCACTGTCGCATCGCCGGCCGCGACGACACCCTGTTCTCCGACGACGCGACCGAGCTCATCCACAACGCCTCACGCGGGCATCCCCGCGCCGTGAACAACCTCGCACTGCACGCCCTCACCGCCGCCTTCGCCGCCGACCACGCCATCGTCGACGAGAAGGCCGCCCGCATCGCCATCAGCGAGATCGCCGCGGACTGAACCCGACCCCCATCAGCCCGACCACCACCGCGTCAACCCGACCACCACCGCGTCACCACGCCCACCACGGCCCCGCTCACCACCCCCGAGCGGGGCCGTTCTCGCACCGCATCGTCGTCAACCCCGATGACGCCGTCGTCGTCACCTTCAACGACGCGCAACACTCGAGTCCCCCGATTCGGTGTTCGAGACCTGCGATGCCCGGTGGCGCCCATGGTCGAGCCAATGTCTCCGGATCACGCGAGTAGGGCAGGAAGTCGGCTCCGTCCTCGGGGCGCCGTCACCTCTAGCAGCCGCCAAGGTTCAGAGCCGTTGGCCAAATATCCGTCGGAGAGCAGTTGACCGGTGTGCGGTGTGTTATCGCGGGAATTCGTGTGCGTCCACGATCAGTGTGGCGCCTGCCGCCAGATCGCTGAGTTTGGCTTTGAGCGCGGCCGGGTTCAGTGCTACGAGCACGTCGGGATGGTCGCCTGGCGTGAGGAGTCATGATCAGCGAGATACAGCTGGAAGCTAGAGACCCCGTGGATCGTCCCCTGAGGTGCTCTGATCTCGGCAGAGAGGTTCGGCAGTGTCGACAGGTCATTGCCGAACGCCGCCGTGTCCTGGGTGAAGCGGTCTCCTGTCAGCTGTATCCCGTTGCCGGAGTCCCCTGCAAAGCGGTTCACGACCTGCTCCACCTCGGAGCGCGATCGCCCGGAACGAGACTCGACAGTGAGCCCGGCCCCCGCGCTCATACCTTGACCTCGATGTGCGCACGGACCACGGTCCTGCTCGCGTCGGTCCAACCTTCACCTGCGGCGTAGTCGATCATCCTTTCGTACCGTGACCGCCAGGACGGGTCCTCTGCCGGTTGGGCGTGGCGGGCGAGCTCCTCGATGTCGAGCCATACGTGACTTGGAACCCCATTGCCGCCCGGGACGACGATCAGCCCACGCTGCTCGAGCATATGCACTGTATCGTTCAGACTGAGTTCGGTGACGAGACCCAGGGCGCTCAGCTGCCCGGGGTCTAGAACATCGACACCCTGCGCGGTGACGCGGATCTGCATGCGGTCCTCCTGCGGTTTCGCCTCTCGGCGACCAGATTATCAATCACTGTTTGAACAGTCACCCACGCGGGACTATGCGAAAGCAAGGTCGAGCGCGGCGGTTGGGTACACTGTCGATGCACCTCTTACGTGTACGGGTTACGTATACGAGCCGACTCGGGCCAGAGGTTACGTATACGAGCCGACTCGGGCCAGAGTTAGGGCATCCACGATCCGAGATCCTCCTCACCCAGCCATTGACAATATCCAACACTGTTAGGCAGTGTGAGTGATTGACAATACAAAAAGGAGGCTCGATTGAGCACCGCGCATCTGGCCACGGACATTGTGGCTCACCATGCCGTACGTCACCCGGCGGACCCAGCACTCGAGGGCGTCGACGACGGCGCAACAAGATCGTGGGAAGAGCTGGAATACAGGGTCAGCCTGGTCGCTGGCATGCTCTCCGACCGGTTCGGAATCGGCGCGGGAGACCGTGTGGTAGCTGTCGCCCAGAACGACATTCGCTTCTTCGAACTGCAATTCGCCCTGATGCGGCTTCGTGCGATTCTGGTACCGCTCAACTGGCGATTGGCACTTCCAGAATTGCGCGGAATGGTCACTGATGCCGATCCGAAACTGATCGTCCATGACCAGCCACTCAACGAGCTAAGCCGGACGCTGGCTTCAGACTCCTCGATCCCCCGACTGTCATGGGGTTGTGCGGACGGAGAAGTGGATTACGAAACCGATCTGGTCGGTGCCCGATCAGTCGGCCCCTCCCGGGAATCGCTTCTGCGCGATATCACTCATGTCCTGTACACCTCGGGGAGTACGGGTGTGCCGAAGGGGGTCATGCTCTCCCGGGAAAACATGATCTGGAATTTCCTCAACAGCCGTGAGGACAAGCTCATCACCGGCCGCGGCGACAGGATGTTCAATCCGATGCCGAACTTCCACGCGGGCGGCCTGTCGGCACTGGCGAACCCCATCCTCCTCGCCGGTGGTTGCGTCGCGGTGGCCCAGCGGGTCGACGCCGACCAGATGGTCCAGGTGATGGGCGATCCGGACCGGGCCATGACGCACAGCACCGGAGTGGTCACGATCTATCAGATGATGCTCGACTCAAAGGCCTGGACCGACGCGGACTTTTCATCAATGCGCTATCTCGAGTGCGGTGGGGGGCGGATTCCAGCGAAGCTCGCCGACGCAATGCGTGCGAAGGGGTTAATACTCCAGAGCGTGTACGGCTCGACAGAGACGGGGCCGGCAGTCACGCAGATGCCCCGCGAGCATGCAGCCGCCCGGCCGAACTCGATCGGACTGGCAGTGCCGTACACGCACATCCGCCTCGTCGCCCCCGACGGATCCGATGTCCCCACCGGGGACATCGGAGAGGTATGGCTGAGTGGTCCCAGCATCACGCCCGGCTACTGGGGCAAGGACCGGGCCACGGATCCGTCCTTCGAGGGACCGTGGTTCAAGACCGGAGACGCCGCCAGGGTCGACACCGCCGGATTCTACGAGGCGGTCGATCGATACAAGCGAATGTATAAGTCCGGAGGTGAGAACGTCTTCCCGTCAGAGGTCGAGGCGCTGCTGATCAATCATCCGGATGTCAATGAGATCGCCATTATTGGAGTTCCCGACACCCGCTGGGGCGAGACGGGCCTCGCCATCGTGAGCACGCGCTCGAGAGAGCCGATCGACCTCGAGGAACTCTCCAGGTTCGCCGCGGGACGCATCGCTCGTTACAAGTTGCCCACGCGGCTGACGATGGTAGGAGAAATGCCCCACAACGCCACCGGGAAGATCGACTTGAACCGGCTGCAGAAGACCTACCGCTGAACCGCAAGCGATACACACGCAGACGGAGGACAACGATGAGTGAAGGACCCCTGACCGGGATCAGGGTGCTGGACCTGTCGTCGATCGGACCAGGACCATTCTGCGGTATGATCCTGGCCGATCACGGCGCCGAGGTCATCGAAGTGCTGAAGCCGTCCCCTACGGCCAGCATCCGCCCCGATGGCTCGTTCGGGCGGGGAAAGCGCTCGATCATGGTTGACCTGCGCGACCCGGCCGGAGCGGACGTCGTGCGCAGGCTCGCAGGCACCGCCGACGTACTGATCGAAGGAAACCGGCCCGGGACACTCGAGCGTCGGGGTCTCGGACCGGAGGAGCTCCTTGAGCAGAATCCCCGCTTGGTATATGTCAGGCTCACGGGTTGGGGTCAAACGGGGCCGTACGCCGACCGGGCCGGCCACGACATCAACTACATTTCGACCGTCGGGATGCTCGGCGCACTAGGCACCACCCCGAAGGATGCGCCGACCGTTCCACAGGCGCTGGTCGGCGATCTCGCCGGCGGCGCGATGTTCGCGCTCCTCGGAGCTGTGATGGCACTGTTCGAACGCGAGCACACCGGCGTGGGCCAGGTCGTCGATGCCTCCATCGTTGACGGCGTGGCCACGCTGCTCACACCCCAGCTTCTCGAGTTCAGCCAAGGACGGTGGTCCGGACGAGGGGGCGGCGTACTGGGAGGATCGGCCCCCTTCTACGGCGCGTATCGATGTGCCGACGGGCAGTGGTTCTCCGTGGGCGCGATCGAACCCGCGTACTTCGAGCGAATGCTCGAGGTGCTCGGCCTGGAATCGCCCGCGTCGAAACAGTTTGAGCCTGCTGCATGGCCGGAGCTCCGCTCCCAGGTGTCCGCTGCCTTCAGCGCCCAGCCGCGGGCATACTGGGAACAGCGATTCGCCGAGGTGGATGCCTGCGGAACCGCTGTTCTCAACCTCGATGAGCTGACCACTGATCCACACCTGGCCCACCGTCGTACCATCGTCGATCGATACGGGCGACTCGAAGCCGCGCCCGCTCCCCGCTTCCCGTCCAAGGGCGTGCCGGAGCCTCGCCCGACCCCACGGCCGGGCGAACATACCCTCGATATCATGATGGAACTGGGCGTGAACCGGTCCGAAGTGAAAAAGCTTCTTGAGAACGGCGTACTGCGGCAGAGCTGAGCGCCAAGTCGCGACGGACCGCGCTCAATACAACCGGCTTCTCTCCTCCTGGGACTGATACTCGCCGAGGAGTGGCTTCGCCGCGGCTGACGACCTTCCCTTCCGGCTGAAGTCCCTCTTGGTTTAGACCGTCACTTCGACAGGCACTTCCGGTACACGTCTGTCCAGTTGTCGATGGCGTCCACCGGGCGGGTACCCCCGGTCTCGGATGGGCAGCGCCGTTTCGGGAGAGCCTGCTCGGTCATCGCAGTGATTGGGCAGGCAAGGGTGTGCCGGGATGCTCGCCTACAAGGTGATTCCGCCGCAGCGGTCGCCTCCGGAGCCTCTCCACTGGCGAGCTGACCGCGGCGATACGGGTCGCGCGGACGCGAACGTTACCGTCGTGCATTCTTAACGAAATTGCAAGCTCCCGGAGTAGCCTACGCATTCTTATCTGTGCGAACGTTCCTGCGCGAGTTTACTTTCGAACCGGCGCGCAACTCGGATCATGCGGCTAGTCTGGTGCCGCTCATCGACTGGGTCGACATCCGTCATTGTTGGTCCAGGTCTACGCATTTTACAGGCGTCTCCCACGATAACGTGGCCGCGCACCCACAGGATCCGGGCACAGTGAAGGTCACCAAGGGCAACTGGCCTGTTTGCGCCAGAAGGATCCACACTCTGTATGCGGCGGGTCGACCGCGAAGGCTGAGTTCTCGGTGATGTCGGCAATGCACACTCCGCCCGAAAACATCGCAGTCCGAAGATGGTCAGCTGCGACGCAGGGCGCGGGGTGGATTGTTGGCCGGGGTTCAAAGCGCGACCGGCTCTCTGACAACGAAGTTGGCGAGTCACCATAAGTCGGAATTACGTGACGGTCGACACACCGGCAAGCGACGACGAGCTTGCGAACAACAAATCACCTACTCAAGGCAACCTCCTGTTCTGCTGGACGCACGAAAGCCCGAGGTTTGAGATCCAAGGGAGTCTTGACCCATGGCGAGGGCGGCAAGCTTTGACAAATCAAACAATGATTGGTTATATAGACGACGGACGTGATCCGTACCGCTGGCGAGAGCCGCATTTATGCGATGAAGGAGGCGAGTTGATGGGAATCGCGTCAGTGACGGCGGCGATCGCGGCGGTAGGTGCCGGAGAGATTGTAATAGTGACCGACGACGAGTCGCGCGAGAACGAGGGCGACCTCATCATGGCTTCCGAGGCTGCCACCCCTGAGAAGATCGCATTCTTTCTCCGACACACCTCAGGCGTGCTCTGCGCCGCGATAACCAAGGAGCGTGCCGACAACCTGAATCTACCGATGATGGTCGAGCAGAACGAAGAAAGTCAGCAAACCGCGTTCACAGTCACGGTCGACCTTGCTCACGGAATCACAACTGGGATCTCGGCTTCCGATCGAGCTTCTACGCTCGTCGCACTGGCTGACCCTACGGCGGGACCGACGCGTTTCGTGCGTCCCGGTCACATCCTCCCACTGCGGGCACGCAACGGTGGGGTGCTCAAGCGCGCTGGCCACACCGAGGCGGCGGTCGACCTCGCCAGGCTTGCCGGGCTGCAGGCCGCCGGAACTATCTCGGAGGTGGTCACCGGTGACAAACTCGGGATGGCACAGGGACCCGAACTCGCTCGTTTGGCGGCCCAACACGGCCTCGTACGCACGTCGATAGCTTCACTAATCCGTTACCGCCTGAGCAGTGAGTCGCTGATTCGACAGATTGCCAGCGCCCGTGTACCGACGCGGCACGGCGAGTTTGTCTGCTACGTGTGGGAATCGATGCTTGACGGCATCGAGCACGTTGCGCTGGTCAAGGGCGATGTCTGCGGGTCCGAGCCGGTACTCGTGCGCGTGCACTCGGAGTGCCTGACCGGTGACGTTTTCGGATCGGACCGCTGCGACTGCGGCGTGCAGTTGGACGATGCATTGCGTGCGATCAACGAGGTGGGCAGCGGGGTCGTCGTTTATCTGCGCGGTCACGAGGGCCGAGGCATCGGCCTCAGTCGCAAGTTGCAGGCTTACAATCTGCAGGATGCCGGATTGGACACCGTCGACGCCAACCTGCGACTCGGCTTGCCGGTGGATTCACGAGAGTACGGAGTCGGCGCTCAAATCCTGATGGATCTAGGCATTCAACGAATCAGGCTGATGACCAACAACCCTGACAAGTACGCCGGCTTATCCGGCTACGGTCTAGAAATAACTGAGCGCGTATCGGTGACGCCCCGGGTGACGCCGCACAATCTCGAATACCTACGGACCAAGCGTGATCGCCTGGGTCACCTCCTGCCGCAGAAGCTGAGCCGCTAACGCCCCACTGCGTGGCCGACGACGCTGTGGGCGGGCGGTCGCATCATGACCGACGGGCCAGATAACATCTGCAATCGGTGCAGAAATCGAGTCGTCCCTGTTACAGCCCTGTCTTCAGCGGGCGGCTCGGGCCGAGGCCAGACACGATCTGAGGCTGCCGACTTAAAATGCAAGCGCAACAAGACATGGTCCGATACATCGAGGGATTCTACAACCCTCGACGGCGGCATTCAGCCCTCGACTATCGAGCGCCCCGAACGACGTCCACTACAGGTATCGGCAGCACGTCAACGCGGCCTGAATATAACCAGCTCCAGTGTCCGAATTCGTCGGGGCAGATCAGTCAGCCGCGGGCCGTGTTCACTGCTCGGCGCGTTTCCCGGAGTTGCACGGCAGTCTCAATCACCGAGATGGCGGTCGACGCCATAATCTCGAACAGTTCGCCGGTCGAAAGGGCACGCGCATCGAGCGCCGCTCGGAGCTCCTGCGCTGAGTCGGCGTTCTCCGGCACCGCGGAGCTGGCCACTCCGACCTCCTGCAGAGCGCTTGTGATGGCCAGCAGCTCGAGCGCTTCCATGAGGGGCGAGATCATGGCGATTGGCAGGCCCTCGTCCCGCAGCCGCTTCACACTGGCCTCCACCTCGTCGAGGCCGATCCCGAGGTGCGCCCTTCGCAGCATGATCGGGATTAGCTCGGGGTGGGCGACGAGCGCCTGCCGGGTCCGGAACGCGTTGAGCGGCAGCCAGGTACGCCAACTCTGATGCTCGTCTCGCGGTGCCGACACGTCCGAAAGGGCAAGCTGGGTGACACCGACCAGGATGTCGTCCTTGTTCTTAAAGTGGTGGTAGAGCGAGGCACCGTTGACGTTCAGAGCCTGACCGAGCCGCCTGATACTCAGTGCGTCGAGTCCCTCGGTGTCCACGATCTGCAGAGCGGTCTCCAACGCCTTGCGACGCGAGATCAACGGAATTTTCGGGCGTGCCATCCTCGCCCCCTTCCCTGGCCGGTTCGTGGCCTTCGCGTGTCGAGCCGTGGATACGACCGTGGCCAGCAATCTATCAGTGTGAGTTGTCTCTCTCAGCGAGCACAGCCGAACGATGCGGGAACCCTACCCGAATGGGCATCGCAATCATCCTAGTGCTGTGTTTCTCTTTAGAGGCGTAGATTGAGGGCTGAGTGTATCGGTTCGAGTCGCTCGGAGGCGAGCCGGATGCCGAAGATCCTGCGGGCGCGCCCGGCAGCGGACAGCGACGAGGAACGAACGATCCGTAAACTGGCCGGAAGCTCGGCGCGCCCCCGCCGACTGGGTGCAACGAGGCCGGATGATCGCGCTGAGTTGGGACGGGCTGCGGGTCCCGGCAATCGCCGAGCAGCTGGGTTGCCGCGAACAGACCGTGCGTCGATGGCTCGAACGGTTCAACGCCTGCGGGCTCGACGGGCTGGCCGACCGGGGTGGTCAGGGCCGCAAGAGGCGGATCACCGAGCACGAGCGTTCCCGCACCTGGCTTTGGTGTAGCAAACTCCACCCGGCGGTCCTGTTCGCGACCCGGACGGGCGGCTCGCGGCCGCCGATGCGGCCGGACCGCCGGAATGGACCCTGAACGCGCTGACCGAGGCGGCCTGGGCCGAGGGTATCGACATCCACCGCAGCCAGGTTCGGCGGATCCTGCTCGCCGAGGGGGCGCGGTGGCGCCGCACCTGGATCCGGTCCACCGACCCGGATTTCGCGGGAAAAGGACACGGATCGTCTCGTTCTACACCGCATCACCAGCGAACCCGACGATCCTGTGTGCCGACGAACTCGGCCCGGTGATCCCGCGGACCTTCCCGCCGGCGCCGGGACGGTCCCCGGCGGGCACCTGATCAAGGCCGTATTCGATTACAGTCGTGGGCCGAAGAGGACACCTGGGTGTACGGGGCGCTGTGTCCCGCGGACGGCCGGGAGCTGACGATTACCGCATCCTGCCGTAACAGTGTTGCCTACCAGCGGTTTCTGCAGACAGTAGAGCAGGACAACCCGAACGGCGAGATCGTGGTGGTCACCGACAATCTCTCTTCTCATCGCAGTGTGTCCACCCGGACGTGGTTCGAGGAGCACCCTCGGATCCGGCAGGTGTTCATCCCGGTCGGTGCGTGCTGGCTGAACCTGCAGGGCTCGTGTCGGATCTTCCGTAAGTGTCGGGGTCGACGCCGAAGAGGCGTTGGGTGAATACTCCGACCGACCGGCGACCGAGCCGGACCCGTCGCGCTCGCCTCCACGCCCACGACTCGGCCAAGGCGGCGATCAGTCGCTCGATCGCGGCCCGATCGAGCTGATCGACCCGGCCGAACGAGTACAGCACCTTCGTCGGCGACCTCTTGCGGCCGGGCCCCACTCGTTGTGCGCCAACTGCAGATAGGACACCTTCGACCCGTCCCGGTTCCGTCGCACTTTCTGCTTTCAGGGATCAGCTGCCGTCCACCCGGCTATGGAACGGTCAAACAAAACGTCGTTTGGTAATCGCCAAGAACGGTGTACGGTTCAACCAGTCCGATCTAGCGTGCGCCGCAGCACGGTATGGCCGAGGAGGCACTGTGAACTATGACGTGATAGTGGTCGGCGCCGGTGGTGCCGGCTTGGCGGCAGCGGTCGAGGCAAGCGCCCATGGTGCTTCGGTGCTCGTCCTAGAGGCGGCGGATCAGATCGGTGGCTCCACTATCATGTCGCGTGGTGTCGTTTACGCGACAGGTACAAGCGTTCAGCGTGCAGTTGGTGTAGAGGACTCCGTAGAGCGGATGTACCGGTACTACATGGCTCTCAATAGCTGGGAGTTGGAGCCGTCAGTTGCTTGGCGATTCTGCGAGGAATCAGGTCCTACTTTGGAGTGGCTTCGTGAACTGGGCGCCGACTACTCCGAGAGGCTCCTGTACGTTTCCGATCTCGACAATACCCGGCGCGGACACGAGTGCGCCGGTGGTGGACCGGAGTTGGTGGCAGCGCTCGAAAAGCGAGCCCGGGAGCAAGGCGTTATTGTCAAGCTTTCGAGTAGAGTTCGGGAGTTGTTGATCGTTGATGGCGCGGTACGGGGCGTGCGAATTGACGATGAGGAGTTCAGGGCGGGTGCGGTGGTGCTTGCTACCGGAGGAATCGGGGCGAACCCAGACCTGGTTGCCAAATACTTCCCCGCGGCACGCGCCCATGGCCCGGACTGGACGAATTACTTCGGGAGTCCAACCTCGCGAGGCGATGCCATCACTATGACTCGTCAGCTCGATGCCGAAGTATTCGGCCGCGGGTTTGGCATGTTGAACTTGACCGCCGGATTCAGCAAGAGCCCTTCCAGCTTTGTTCCCGCCTGGATCGTTTTTGTGAATCTCGACGGCAGACGATTCATGGCAGAGACGTCGCAATACGCCGTAGCTGGGAGCCTGATAGAGGCGCAGCGGGAGTCCCGCTGCTTCGCCGTCTTTGACGAAGCAGCACGAGCGGCATCGGTAGCTCCCCACCTCAGCGTTGGCGAGTACACCTGGGGGGCCGACACAATCATGCAGATGTACAACGAAGGTCGGGTGCTCCGGTCGGACACCTTAACCGGACTTGCAGAGCAAGCTGGTGTCGCCCCAGTCGCCCTTGACAACAACATCGCCGAATACAACGCGGACGTGCGCAACGGAGGCGACCGCCGGTACCGCAAGACCGGTCAGCTTCGTGAGCTATCGACGAAGCCATTTTACGCGGTCGAACTTCGCCCATCCGCCTTCGGTATCACATTCTGTGGCGTTCGAATCGATGAGGACGCCCGCGTCCGCTCGAACACGGGGACCGTCATCCCGGGCCTGTACGCGGCTGGTGAGGCCGCTGGCGGAATCATGGGCCCGCGGTACGTGGGCGGCGGCAACGCCATCAGCGCCGCCATCATCTTCGGTCGAATCGCCGGCCGCACCGCGCGCGACTTTAGCCAGTCCGCTAAGCCTCGCTCCACTGATGACGGTGGTCGGGTGAGCGTGCCGTAACGCGAGGATGCCCTTGGGGTTGCCCCTTGATGGTGGACACCTGACTGGCGGGACCGCTGGTCCTGCAGGGAGCATGTCCGTACGTCGGGCAAACGGAAGCGCTATTCCCCGGAGTACCGGGAACAGTCCGCCTGCCTGGTGATCGAGACCGGACGTCCGATCGCGCACGTCGCGAAGGAGATCGGTGTCGGCGAGCAGTTGCTCGGTAAGTGGGTCGCCCTGGCGAAGGCACGGACGGAGGGCGACGACGGCCGGACACTCGATGCGGACGAGCGAGCCGAACTCGAGCGTCTCCCTCATGAGAATTCTGAACTACGTTTGGACCGTGAGTTTTTGAAGAAGGGCCGCCTTAGATTCCACGGGTCAACGCAACACACTCGGCCGGGGTGCGGAAGCCGAGGCACTTGCGAGGTCGGGTGTTGCGGCGATCGGCGATAGCGTCGAGGTCGGACTGGCTGTGCGTGGACAGATCGGTCCCCTTCGGCAGGTACTGACGTAGCAACTTGTTGGCGTTCTCGTTCGTTCCTCGCTGCCAGGGACTTCGCGGCGCAGCGAAAACCACAGCGACACCGGTGGATGCGCTCAGCCTCTTGTGGGCGGCCAGTTCCATGCCACGATCCCCAGGTCAGTGTGCTCCGCAACGCGGGGTCGATGCGAGTGTAGGTATCGATCAGCGCGGGAACGACGGTCCTGGTGTGCCGGCTCGTCAACTTCACAATGATCAAGAACCTCGTCTTGCGGTCGACGAAGGTGGCAACCTGGCTGTTGTTTGAACCGATCACCAGATCGCCTTCCAGATGTCCGAGAGCGCTGCGGTCGTCCGCGGCAGAGGGTCGGTTCTCGATCGGCCGTCAGCATCGGTGATCTGTGACCTCCATTGCCCTTTGACGCTGTGCCGCTTGTTTTCCGGATCGGTCGTCGGGTTCGCAGCTTCTTGCACAACTGATGGGCCCGTTCCTGTGCGGTGACGGCGCGGTGCGCGTCCCGACCACTGTTGCGCCCCACCTCGCGGCTGACCGTCGAGGCCGGCCGACGGAGTTCCGAGGCGATGGTACGGAACCAGTGTCCGGCACTGAATCCTCGTGGTCCTCGTGAGATTGCCTCTCGGTCAACCAGGGTCAGGCGTCCCTGGCGATGTTTACGGGAGGCTGGGGCGATACCGCCATTGTCTCGAGGCTTTCTGTGCCCCGCTCCAAGAACTCGGTCAACGCGCGGGCGACCAGGGCGGGGATCGCGCTTCCCGACTCCCGGGCCTGCCTACGTATCCGACCTTCTAGTGCTGCAGTCCATTTGCCGGTGAACACCGTTGTTTCCTCCGGAACGAGAACGCGTCCGCTCTCGGTGACGTGGTCGGCGTACCGCCGTGCCTGCCGCACCGAGCACCCGAACCGCTGCGCCAGGATCACCGCGGCCTCGGCAACCGGGACCCCCGAATCGAGCAACTCCGCGGCCGCGTTGACCCGTTGGGCGTATACCGAAGCGTCAACACGGACACGACCGTCAGCCATACATATGGGTACTACTGGACATCTCACTTGCCTTTCGTGACACGCCGGGGACGTTCCAGCCGCCAGTAGTTCAGCGTGACATCGAAGCAGAAGTTGCCCACTGTGTTGGAGGCATAAGGATGCCGCCCTGGGGCGTGCCAGTCGTGGTGTCTCGTCGGGTTGATGTTGCGGCGGGACTCCGACAGGAACAGCGGTCCGCGCGCCCTGCTGAGTCTCGCCCGGTGCGCGAGATAGTCCGACAGCAGCACCCCGGTCGCCGCCGAGTAGGGCACGACCCGCTCGAGCCGGTTCTTCGTCGTCTCCGCCCGAAGCCGCAGGGTGCGGTGGGCCGGGTCGAGATCGTCGGTACGCAGCGAGCACAGCTCCTCACGGCGCAACGCGGCATCGTAGGCCAACGCCAGCATCACACGGTTCCGAACCGGCTCCACGGCGGCGACGGCCAGGACGTCCGCCCACTGCCGCTCGCTGGGGACCCAGGGCAGCTTCAGCACGGCGCAGTGGTGCGCCGGCTGGGTCGTCAGCCGAGGCACCAACCCCCGCTGATGCCCGCCACAACGTCGGCCGGGGGTGAAACGGCCCCGGCCAACGGGATTGGACTCACGCATGCCCTCCTCCATGAGGTGGTCGTAGAACAGCCGCACCGGCACCAGCCGCTGCTGGATCGAGGCGTTGGCCAGCCCGGAGCCGGAGTCGAGCGACACCACGTTCGCGCCTCGGTGGCTGGGTGGTTCGGTCAACTCCCGCACATAGACGCCGACATGTGCCCGGCTCGCCGTGAGCGGGTCGGCCCCTTCTCGCTCGCACATCTGCAGGTACTCGGCAAGCCCAAGGGCGTAGGCGTCGATCGTCCGGGGAGCCCTCCCGAGATCGGCCCACAGCTGCAGCCACCCGGCCGCCTGCCCGTGCCTGCTCAACACCGGCCACTTCTTCTCCAACACCATCGTGCCGCTCAAGCCATCTCCTCAGTTCCGTGGTCAACTCCGAGGAGACATGATCATCCCCATGGCCAGATTCCACGTAACTTTTAAAATGCTCAAACTGCAGATGCACGGACGCGCAAATTTGGACCTGCTCCGCAAGCGCGTCATCCACACCGTATAGCTAAGGTCGACAACAGAATCACGAAAAGTGCGCCAGACCCATTTCGCTGAGCCTTGTCATTCCCACCGAGCGGCAATGGGCGGACATCCTGACCGTCTCCGGCACCACCCGGATCAGGCTGCCCTCGGCTCCACCGACCTGCTACGACAGGACAGCGGTGAAGGTCTCTCACCTCCACTCGAATCACAGCGCCTCACGGCGCAAACGAAAGTGCGCCAGATCCACTTTCAACGAGCGTCATCAGGGGTGGACGGATTCAGACAGCTGCACCGAGGTAGGCGTCAATTACGAGCGGATCAGAGACAACCTCGTCCGGGCTACCGCACTTGATGACAGCACCGGATTGGAGCACGGTCACACGATCCGAAAGGCGCAAGACCAGATCGACGTTGTGCTCGACCAGCAAAATGCCGATCCCCCACTCGACAGCCAAGACTTTGATCAGGTCAGCCAATTCCTCCGCCTCAACGTCGCCGAGCCCAGCTGCAGGTTCGTCGAGCAACAGAATCGAGGGTGCGCTTGCGACGGATCGCGCTATGGCAATTGCCTTTCGGTGTCCGAAGGATGTGTTCTCGGGCCGCTCATCAACCAGATCGGCCAGCTCGAAATGTGTGACGGCCTCCCATGCCGCCGGCGTCAGAGTGGCCGAACCAGGCCGGACTAGATCGAGCAAGTACCTGAGGACTCCCGGCCGTTCACCCGCGATCGCAAGGTTCTCCCGAACAGTCAGCCCACTGAAGAGCTCAAGGCTCTGGAAGGAGCGGGAGACACCGGCACGAACGCGCTGCCTCGTGCTTAGCCCTGACAACTCCTGATCCCCGACGCGGATCGAAGTCGCGGTGGACTTGACGAAGCCCGTGATGCCGTCGATGAGCGTGGTCTTACCAGCGCCGTTCGGCCCCATCACGCCGTGGATCTCGCCAGGCTTCACCGTGATCGAAACGTCGCGGACCGCATGTACCCCTCCGAAGGAAACGGAGAGGTTCTCAACGACCAGCTCCTTCGGCGTCACTACTACAGGCGCAGATGCCGGGGCGGGGGCCCGCTTCGGTGCACTCGCCCCCCGTCCAGGCACAGGCAGCAGGCGGCGCCATGGAACAGCGGCTAGCTGCTGACGGTGCATTTCAAATAGACCGTCGGGAGCCAGGATCAATATCAGGAGGAGGAAGATCCCACCGACAAGGGGCATGTAGTAGTTAACCTGCGGCAAGCCCTCGAAGATCATGCCGGTCACGCCCCCGCCCACCAACGTCGCTCCCAAGAGCGCACCTGGCAGGTAGCCAACCCCACCCACGACCGTGACGGCGACCACCACAATCCCGAGGAACAAAGTGAAAGCGCTGAACTCGGCTACCGGCCGACTGAACACCAAGAACGTCCCACCAAGGCTGGCGATGGCGGCGCTCAGTGCGAATGCGTACGACTTTGTTGCGGTCACGTGCACCCCGAGCGAAGCGGCTGCCCGCTCATTTGAGCGCACAGCCAGCAAACGGCGGCCCACTTGCCCACGCCGCAGGTTCGCGACGCCAATAGCAACCGCGACCAAGATGAGCAGTACAAAGAGGGCATACCGGTCGGGGTAGAAGAACGGATCGAGATCCACGCCGAGAACCGAGGGCACCGGCACCTCGAAGCCGCCAAATCCTCCGGTGTACTCGCCGTTAAGTAGTACAAGGTTGGTGAGCGCCGCAGCAAGACCCCACGTGACAACGGCCAAGGTGATCCCCCGGACCCTCAGCGCAGGAATGCTGATCACCAGACCGAGCAACGCTGTCAAGATGGCCCCCGCAAGACACGCCAGTAAAAACGGGACACCGACTACGGCCAGCCGGCTCGCCATGAGGGCACCGATTCCAGCCAGGGCGACCTGGGCGAGAGAAAGCTGGCCGGTGTATCCGGTGAGAACGACCACCGAAACCCCGATGATGGCAGTCGACAGCGTCACAACTGTCGCCGTAGCCCAGTTTGCGTTCATCACCACGGTGATGAGGGCGGCCGCTCCGAACGTCAGTAAAGCGACGGGCACCGGACGGACGCGACCCGTCCCAACCGCGGGCAGGCGCTCCAAGACGTAGCTGCGCAGCGGAAGCGCACGACCTCGTGCCAGGAGAATGGCCAGTACGACGAAGAACGGCACCGCCATGGCCCAGCCGGGCGCCGACACATAGCGCTGGATCAGCGATTGACCCACACCCAGGGCAAGTGCTGTCGCCAGCGTGCTGGGAAATGAGGAGAACCCCCCCAGCAAGCCAGCTGACATGGCCGGGATGACCAGAAGGACCAGGGTGGTCGGCTCCAGGAAGAGGATCGGAGAGATCAAGACACCGACCAAGCCAGCCAAAGCGCTACTCAAGGCCCAGTTGACGGCGGCGATTCTGTCCGGTGAGTGACCCAGTGACGCCGCCGTGAGCTCGTTCTCGGCAACTGCCGTCGTGACTTTGCCGAACGACGAGTTCCGGTATCCCAGGAAGAGCGCAACGCTCACAACAACACAGACAGCGATGATGGCAAGGCGATCGAATCCGACGGACAGTCCGCCGGGCCCCAGTGAGATTGCATCTGTCGGGAACAGCGGCGGTACTCTTAGCGGGTCGAATCCATATCTGATATAGGCGAAGCTCTGGAGAACCATCACGATTCCCAGGGTGGCAATTACGCGTTGGAGCGGCGACGTATGACGCATCGGCCGCATTACTCCGTAATGGATGGCGGCGCCTAGCAGACCACACAGGACAATGGCGATTAAGGCTGCTAGCCACGGCCACAGGCCAACTCGGACCACCAACTCGTAATAGACGCATCCACCCACGAGGGCCAGCGCCCCTTGGGCGAAGTTCAGCAGGCCCGATCCTCGATAAACGAGCACCAAACCTTGGGCAAGGAGCGCGTACAACCCGCCCGTTACGATCCCTAGGATGACGAATAGAAGAATTTCCACGTCCCAGCACTCCTCAAGCCTGTCGGATTCAGCATGTGCGGCCCCGTTGCGGAGCCCGGGATCGGCCGTCAATACCGGCACGGCCGATCCCTAAAGATCAATTTCCGCTGGCCTTCGCCAAAGATTCGAAGGGATCGATGAATCCACCCACGGCCTGCGGGGAGACATCCTTGATAGTCATCGGCATAACCATGTTGTTGAACATCCGTGGCTCGTCTTGGAGCGGCGGTTCCTTGCCCACGACCGAGTACGGCGGAATCACGCTGATATCGACCGGGTCCGACAGGTTCTTGAATGCTGCCAGGACCGACTCCTTGGAGAAATCGTCCTTGCCTTTCATCACAGCTGCGAACAGTTTCCCAGCGGCCCAGCCCGCAAGCGTCGACTCATCGACGACAGCGTCCGGGGCATACTTCTTGAGTTCCTCCAGGAACTGGGCGATCCCAGGGTTCTCCGTGTCTGTGGTCGCTGCGAATTGTGAGACCAGGAGGATTCCGTTGGCGACGTCGCCAAGGACCTCAAGGTTGGCCATGCTTGTCATGCTCGTCATGCTGGCGATGAGCCCCTTGTACCCGCTCGATCGAAGAGCCTGAACGGCCTTGGCATAACCGGCCGGGGTCCCTGTGATGACGATCCCGTCAGTGCCGCCTGCGGCAGCCTGCGCGGCGGCGGTGGCCCAGGTCGGGTCCGCGGTGGAGTCGCCTTCCACCGTGCGTCCCGTCATTCCAGCGGCCTCGAGGGCGGCTCTCTGCAGCTTGCCTTGGTATTGCGAGGCCGGCTGAGAGCCCTCGATAAGAACCGTGATGTTCTTCGCGCCATGCTCGATCAGAGTGGCAATAGTGCCGTAGGCCCAGCCGGCCTGACCGGATGACAGCGGGAATGACACCTTGCTCTGCATATCGGCCAAGGCCACGCCACGTGCGCCAATCCAGGGTATTCCTGCCTTTTCGGCGGCCTGTTGTGGGCGACCAGCTTGATCCACGATGATATACGGCGCCACAATGGCGCTGACGTCGGCGTCGATCAAGTCACGCACGCACGACAGTTCCTTGTTGGCATCATAGTTCGAGTCGCATTCCTGCACCCTCACCTTCTTGCCACTGATCCCTCCTTCGGCATTGATCGCGTCGATCGCTGCCTGGAGTCCATCACGACTGTTGGGATTGCTGTAGATCTGGCTCGTAAGCGGCTGAATTGTGCCGACGACGATCTCACCCTCAGCGCCCGCTTTACTGTCACCGCATGCTGACATGCTGGCCATCAGGACGGTTGCGACGCCAACCATCGCCACCCGGACGCGAAGTTTACCTTTGAGCATCCTAAACCTCCTCGGCCAATTGGCCTTTGGTTTGCGAAACTTATCAAACGGCATTTGTTTTGACAAGGCCCAAGCGTGAAACAGCTGCTCTCTCGGGATTCGGTTACAGCGCGTCACGCGGGCCTTCCTGTATGGGCAGGTGCCAGGTGTCGGGCCGTCTCGATCACCGGGCTCCTGATTCCATGAGGTGCTTGGCCGAAAGGTGCCCGAACAGGAGACCGCGAGTGTTTCCCATTCCGCTGTTGTATCCGCCGATGTCTAGTCGGGCCGCGGCGTTGCCGACGGCGTGCAGACCTCGGATCGGCGATCCTTTGACGTCAAGCACCTCGCCAACCTCCTTCGTCCTCAAGCCGGCCGAGGCGAAGCCCAAACCAACGCGATGAAGTGGAATCGCGTAGAACGGCGGGCGCGCGATTGGGCCCATGTTCGGGTTCGGAACTGCTCGCGGGTCACCGAGGAAGATATTGCTGTACGGGTACTTACCCCGGAGAAAGTCCGGGTCGACACCGGACTCACAAAAGCCGTTGTATCGCTCGACAGTGGACCGCAAGCCAGCGGTGTCAATCCCCGCACCAGCGGCAAGCTCCTCAAGAGTGTCGGCGGTCGTCGCCATCCCTTCAGGGAGCGGGGCCCCGGGTGGGATCGTTGCGAGATCGTAGCTGTCACGATGATTCTGGTCGAGGATGAGCCAGGCTGGCCAGTTTCTTGGACGTCGATGCCGCCCGTCGAGGATGTTGAGTGCCGGCTCGTAGTCCAAGTAGAACGCCTCGTCGGCGAACCTCAGGCCCTGCCCGTTGACGACGATGCAGTGCGGCTTGCCGGGCTGGTAGGACTGGTCATAGGGCTCTCCTCCGGTCGCGTCGGGCACGCGAATGCCGAGCGGTGTCGGGGTCAGGTCTCTCGGTAGTACACCCACCGCTGCACCTAGCGCACCGGCCAGTATCAGGTGATCGCCCTCGACGGTGTCCGGCGACATGCTCAAAATCGCTTCGTGATGTTCGAACGTGCGGACCAGCTCGGCATTGTGGTCATATCCGCCCGTCGCCAGCACTACGCCCTTGCGGGCGCGGATACGCTTTTCGCCACTCGGCGTCACCGCAACGACTCCCACGACGCGGCCTTCGGCGTCGGTTAGCAACTCGGTGACGGGGCTGCTGACCCAGAACTCGACGGCGCGTTCGAGCGCGGCGTTCAACAACGCTGCCATCAGGCCCGCACCAGCGCAGCGTTCGTTGCGGTTCAGGTGTTCCGCAATCCGCTTGGCCATAGCGTCCCGATCGCCCATGGTCGCGAGCATGTCCGCACTTGTAAACGAACCGAACCTGTGAGGTGACGGCAGCAACTTGTTCGCGGCGGCCCCAAGCCGCTCCAGCGGAAAAGGCTTCACCTCCAGATAGCGACCCTCGGCTTTGCCGGCGGGATGCCCGGTGTAGAAGTAGTCAGGCATACCACGAACGAGCTCGAACTCGATTCCCACTGCATCCATGAAGTATGAGATTGCCGCGGGCGCGCCATCGACGAACGCGCGCCGCAGCGCCGGGTCACTGTGGCTGGCCCCGATGAAGCCGATGTAGGCATCCGTCTCCGCCGCGGAGTCAGGAATTCCCGCTGCTTGGGCCAGGTGGTTGGCTCCCACCCACAACTGACCCAACGACCACCCGGTGACTCCGCCCAGGCCGTGGGCCTTTTCCAGGACAAGCGCAGTACCCCCGTGATCCACCGCCGTGATTGCAGCCGCCATACCGCCGATCCCCGACCCGGCCGCGACGACGTCTACCTCGTGGTCCCAATCCATAATCAAATCCTCATTTCGAAGTCGCAGATCCCAGACCTCAGGCACCACACCTGCGCCAAGTGGACCTCGACTGGAATCAGAATCGCCTCGGTGCCAACGAAGTTTGGCCACTTCGTCAGTCATCCGACCGGAGGTATGCGCGTTCGAGCGCGGCGGGACCGTCGGAAGACTTGCCCTCGGCCACCAGCGATCCGCTCCGGAGGAGATACCAACGGTCGGTTTGGGCCAACGCTCGACGGGTCTGCTGTTCCACGAGCAGTACGGCGAGACCCGTGCGCTCAGTCTCTTTGCGCAATGCCTGCAGGAGGCGTTCAACAAGCATGGGAGCCAGACCCAATGACAACTCGTCGACGAGCAGGACCGACGGCTCGCTGCCTAGGGCACGTGCCAAAGCCACCATCTGCTGCTCGCCACCAGAGAGCAGGCCGCCCTTGCGCGGCAGAAGAGGCTCCAGTTCGGGAAATGCCTCCAGCGCCTTCTGAACGCCCCCACGTCCGAGCTCGAGATTTTCCCGTGTCGTCAGGCCGGATATCACCGAGCGGGTCTCCGGCACGAAGGCGATGCCCTGCCTGGCCAACGAGTACAAGGCCTTCTGGGTTGGGGCGCTCCGGAAGTAGACCTGACCCGACATTTTTGGAAGCACCCCAACGCTGGCCAGCAGCGTAGTGGACTTTCCCGCGCCGTTGGGGCCAAAGAGCGCCACCATTTCTCCAGGACGCACTTCGAGTGAGACGTCCCGAATGGCGGCCAGATCGCCGTACCCCGCCGTCAGAGACTCCAGGCGAAGGATGGGTTCGTCAGCCATGGCAGGCCCGGGCTCAACCTCAGTCTGTGGCGCGTCTACCGACATCGTCCGTTGAATCACGTGCTTTCCTCGCTCAGTCTGTTGGGAGGCCAGCGAACAGAACCCGGGCGCCGAGTAGGCAGGCGCCCAGTGTGGCCGTGATCATAGTTTACCAAACACCTATTGGTTTTGACAAGCAAGCAGGGCGAGGTACGCCATCGCCTCGAGTGCTTCGTCCACTCGGTGCCGGTAACCGGCGATTGCACGCACGCTGGACATCTTCCCGTGCGACGACTCACCGTCGCAGTCCAAACCGGTTTACGTGTCGCCGAACTCACCGGTCTGCACCGCGACGACGTTGTGCTGACAACCGGACCTCACGTTCGTTGTCGCGGCAAGGGCCGAAAACAGCGATCCACGCCAATGACCGCCGGCGCCGTCACCACGCTGGGAGAGTGGTTGAAAAGACATAAAGCCCAATTCGACTCCCCACTGTTCCCGAGCCGACATGGCACACCGCTGAGCACCGATGCCGTTGAATGGCTGGTGAACAAACACGCCACCGCCGCGGCATCTCACTGCCCATCGTTGGCGACCAGACGAATCACCCCTCACGTCCTTCGCCACAGCGCCGCGATGTTCTTACGCGAAGCAGGCGTCGATATCTCGGTGATCGCGCTGAGGCTCGGGCACGAAAGCATCGCCTCCACACAGATCTATATGCACGCCGACCTCGCGGTCAAGCAACGCGCCCTGAACAGGTCCACACCTCCAGAAGTGACTCCGAACCGCTACAGACCTTCCGACTCACTGCTTGCCTACCTCGACACACTCTGAATTATGCCGAACGGTTCAGCCCGCGGCAGCCTCTGACCAGCACGAACCCGCTCACACGGGTTCATCCTCGGCATAATCACAGACCCGGCATAATCCGAGTACGGGTTGAGATTCGATACCTGTGGCCGTGAAGGCGAGGGGGTGACCTCGAGATCGGCGAGCGGCGTCGCGACTGTCTTGCTCGTCATCGACGTTCCTCGGTCGGCGTACACGACATTCGGGATCCCCTGCACAGCAGATATTTCGGTCATCATCTCCGCGGCGAGCAGCCCGGACTCGCGGGTTTGGACGTGCGCCGCCCAAGCACGTGCAGACCCTGACGGACGGGTCGTCGCTGGCGGAAATCACCGCGTCGGGGCACGGCAGGACACAGCCGCTGACGGTGCGAGTGATCGAATACACGCTCGACGACGGGCGCGAGAACACCGAGCAGTACCGGCTGCTCACGACGATCTTCGACCCGGAGCAGGTCACCGCGAACGATCTCGCGTTCGCGTATGCACAGCGGTGGGAGATCGAGAACGCCTTCGAGGAGCTCAAGACCCACCAGCGCGGGCCGCGGGCGGTGCTACGTTCGCAGTCTCCCGAGTTGGTGCTGCAGGAGATCTGGGGCCATCTGTGTTGCCACTACACGATCCGCACCCTGATGCTCGATGCCGCCCGCGCCGGCGGGCACGACCGAAGATCGGATGTCGTTCGTCGCCACCTTGCGGATCACCCGCCGATCGCTGTCACACAGCGCCTGACTTGCACAGGTTTAGTGCCCCGCTCAGCGGGTCGGTAGGTCCAGCGTGGTGAGGATGCGGACTGCGTCTGGGGTGAGTGGGTCGGCGGCGGT
>NZ_JBHURF010000050.1:0-34280 GCF_042674125.1 Rhodococcus sp. NPDC056960
CTGCCGCACCTCGTTCCCCCCGCAGCGGAGAAGAAGACGGCGGTGGTGGTCGGCGCCGGCCCGGCCGGCCTCGAAGCCGCCCGCGTGCTCGGCGAACGCGGTCACACCGTCACCGTCCTCGAGGCCGCCAGCAACCCCGGTGGGCAGATCGCCATCGCCGCCGCCCCCGAACGCCGCCGGGACCTGATCGGCATCGTCGACTGGCGGGTGCAGGAATGCGCCCGGCTCGGCGTCACGATCCGCTACAACACCTACGCCGAGGCCGCCGACATCCTCGCCGAGAACCCGGACGTGGTCATCGTCGCGACCGGGGGCATCCCGAACACCGAGATCGTCGACGGACCGGCGAATCTGATCACCGACACCTGGCAGATCCTCACCCGCGAAGTGAAACCCGGCAGGTCGGTGCTGGTGTTCGACGACAACGGCGACCACCAGGCGATGAGCGCCGCCGAGGTCATCGCCGACTCCGGCGCGCAGGTGGAGGTCGTCACCCCCGAACGCATCGTGGCCCCCCTCGTCGGCGGGTCGAACTACCCGGCGTATCTGAAGAACTTCGCCGAGCATTCGGTGCGCACCACCCTGAACACGAGGGTCACCAAGGTTGCCCGGGACGCCGACCGCCGGCTGACGGTCACCCTCGAGGACGAATACGCGCACACCACTGTCACCCGCACCGTCGACCAGGTGGTCGTCGAGCACGGCACCATCCCCGTCGACGACGTCTACTTCGACCTCAAGGACGCCTCCCGTAACCACGGGGCCGTCGACCAGGACGCCCTGCTGCGCCTGCAACCGCAAACCCTCGTGCACAACGCGGACAGCACCTTTCAGCTCTTCCGCATCGGTGACGCCGTCTCCAGCCGCAACATCCACGCCGCCATCCTCGACGCCAACCGCCTCTGCCTGGCGATCTGAACCCCGCCGCACCCAACCGACACCCGACGCAATCCTTACCTGAACGGAGAAAGACAATGGCTGACCTCACAGGGAAAGTCGCCCTCATCAGCGGCGGATGCCGCGGGCAGGGCGAGGCCGAAGCCCGGTTGTTCGCCGAGCGCGGCGCAAAGGTCGTCATCGCCGACATTCTCGACGACGACGCAGCCAAGCTGGCGGCCGACATCGGTGCCGATCGCGCCATCGCCGTCCGCCTCGATGTCAGCGACCCCCAACAATGGGCCGACGCACTTGCCGCCGGAATCGAAGCGTTCGGGCACGTCGACGTGCTGGTCAACAACGCCGGCATCTTTTTCCAGGGCACCATCGCCGAAACCCCGGTCGAGCGGTACCGGCGCATCATCGAGGTAAACCAGATCGGGGTGTTCCTCGGCATGCAGACCCTCGCCCCGCACATGGCGAAGATCGGGCACGGCTCGATCATCAACATCGTGTCGGTGTCCTCGTTCGCACCGCTGGACTACACCGCCGCGTACGCCTCCACCAAGTCCGCGCTGCTGGCCATGTCGAAGGCCGCAGTCGGGGAACTCGGACCGCAGGGCATCCGTGTCAACATGATCCATCCCGGCGGGGTAGCGACCGAGATGGGTGCGCCGCAGGGTGCCGTCCCGACCGAATACTCCAAGGCGCCACTCGGCCGAATCGGGCAGCCGCGCGAAATCGCCACGGTCGCAGCATTCCTCGCGTCCGACGACAGCTCCTACTGCAGCGGCGCCGAGATCCTCGTCGACGGCGGATGGACCGTCGGCACCCGCAATCCGTGGACTACGTCGGACTGATCCGACACCCAGGAAGTCTAGGACGGCCATCTGGCACCCCCGACGACCCGGTGCGCGGGGAGCACCACGTACCGGGTTCCGATATCAGAGAGCGTGAGATGACGAACGCGGAACAACCGTTGCCCACCCACGCCGCATCGGCCCACCGGCTTCGTGTCCTGGTGACCGGCGTCGAGCAGCTCGAAGGCGCCTCCACCGCCCGGATCCTCGCCGAAGCCGGCTGCCGGGTCATCGCCCACAGCTTCACGGCCGACGCCGCAGACGCTGTCGCCACCGAGATCACCGAGGCTGGGGGCACCGCATACCCGGCAGTGGCCGATCTGACGATCGAGGCCGACGTCGACAGGCTCTTCGCCGGCCTCGAAGAGCGGCACGGCGGCATCGATTCCCTGATCCACACCGCCTGGCTGCCCGGTCCGGAAACGGCCGCCAACAATCTGGCCGACATCGCTCCTGCCGACTGGGGCCGTTTCACCTACGACCACATGGCGATGCTGTTCCTGACCACCCGCCGCGCCGCAGCGTCGATGCAGCACACCTCCACCACCGGCACCATCGTCACCGTGACCGGTCTGGGAGCAGGGGGTGCGATCGACGACACGGCGACGAGCCCGGCCCGTGACGCGATCAACGGCGCCGTCGAGTCCTTCACGATGACCGCGGCCCGCGATCAAACACTCGATGCATTGTGCATCAACACTATTCGGCTCTCGAGACTTTCCTCCGCCGACGTGGCCGATGCCCTCCCGCCCCGCCTCGACGAACTCTTGCCCTTGTTGCTGGTCGACCGGTCCATCGGATCGGGACACGTCATTCCGGCCCAACCCGCCTACGCTCTGGTCCCCAGCTGACCGCCACCTCCCCACACCACAGGAGATCTCACCCGTGACCGTGACATCCGAACCCACCACACCGCGAAAGGTCGAGTTGACCGACGAGGAGATCTTCGCCGGCCACATCGGGGGGAAGCTCTCCGTAGAGACCACCACCGCTCTCGATTCGCAGCGCGCCCTGTCCATCGCCTACACCCCGGGTGTCGCGCAGGTTTCTCGTGCCATCGCGGCCGACGAGACCCTCGCCGACCGGTACACCTGGACCAACCGCCTCGTGGTCGTCGTCTCGGACGGGTCCGCGGTCCTCGGTCTCGGCGACATCGGCCCCCGCGCCTCCCTTCCCGTGATGGAGGGCAAGTCGGCGCTGTTCAAGAACTTCGCCGGCCTGAACTCCATCCCCCTGGTCCTGGGCACCAAGGACCCGGACGAGATCGTCGAGACCCTGATCCGGCTGCGTCCCAGCTTCGGCGCCGTCAATCTCGAAGACATCTCCGCACCTCGCTGCTTCGAGATCGAACAGCGCGTCATCGAAGCCTTGGACTGCCCGGTCATGCACGACGACCAGCACGGCACCGCCATCGTCGTCCTCGCCGCCCTCAAGGGTGCGGTCACGGTCCAGGACCGCGACCTCGCCTCGCTGCGGGTGGTGATCTCCGGTGCCGGCGCCGCCGGCGTGGCGTGCGCGAACATCCTGCTCGCCGCCGGCATCGCCGACGTGACCGTGCTGGATTCGAAGGGCATCGTCTCCGCCGACCGCCCGGACCTCAACGCGGTCAAGATCGATCTGGCCGCCCGCACCAACCCCGCCGGACGTCGCGGCGGCATCGTCGAAGCACTCGACGGTGCGGATGTGTTCCTCGGGGTGTCCGCGGGCACCGTCCCGGAGGAACTCATCGCGACGATGGCGGAGAACTCCATCGTGTTCGCCCTGTCGAACCCGGACCCGGAGATCCACCCCGACCTCGCCCACCGGCATGCGGCGATCGTCGCCACCGGACGCTCGGATTTCCCGAACCAGATCAACAACGTGCTCGCCTTCCCCGGAGTATTCAAGGGTGCCCTGGACGCCGGGGCCCGCCGCATCACCGAGGGCATGAAACTTGCCGCCGCCGAGGCCATCCTCTCGGTCGTCGGTGACGAGCTGGCTGTGGACAAGATCGTTCCCAGCCCGCTCGATCCTCGCGTCGCCCCCGCTGTCGCGGAGGCAGTCGCAGCCGCTGCCCGCGCGGAAGGCGTCACCGGCTAGCGAGGACCACTCGATCACCCCGGACCGGGCCCGCACCCAGGCCACCGTCCGGGGTGATCGCGTATCGAATCCACGAGTCTGCGAATCTGATTCGCCACCACCTCGTCACGGCCAAGACACGATCGCAGCACCGGCCCGTATCCGGGCCGCATTCTCGGAGCACCCGAACCGAAAGACGCCCAACAGATGGACGCCCTCGAGCTCTCCCGGTGGCAATTCGGAATCACCACCGTCTACCACTTCCTACTCGTCCCCCTGACGATCGGCCTCGCACCCCTGGTCGCCGGCATGCAGACCATGTGGGTGATCACCGGAAACACACACTGGTACCGGCTGACGAAGTTCTTCGGCAAACTTTTCCTCATCAACTTCGCTCTCGGCGTCGCCACCGGCATCGTGCAGGAGTTCCAGTTCGGGTTGAACTGGAGCGAATACTCCCGTTTCGTCGGCGACGTCTTCGGAGCACCCCTGGCGCTGGAGGGGCTGGTCGCGTTCTTCCTCAAATCGACCTTCCTCGGCCTGTGGATCTTCGGCTGGAACATCCTTCCCAAATATGTTCACCTGGCCACCATCTGGCTGGTCGCGATCGGAGTGAACGCGTCCGCATTCTTCATCATCGCCGCCAACTCCTGGATGCAGCACCCGGTCGGTGCCATCTACAACGAGCAGACCGGGCGCGCCGAACTGACCAGCATCACCGCGATGCTCACCAACAGCACCGCCCTGGCCGCCTTCCCCCATGCTGTCGCCGGATCCTTCTTCGTCGCAGGCACATTCGTCGCCGGGATCTCCGGTTGGTGGATGGTGCGTGCCGGCACCAAGGCTGGATCGCCGGCTACCGCGGCGCTGTTGAGGCCCGCCGCCCGCGCCGGGTTCGTCGTCATCCTTCTCGCCGGCGCCGCGCTCGGTGTCACCGGCGACATGCAGGGCAAGCTGATGTTCGACCAGCAACCGATGAAGATGGCTTCCGCAGAATCGCTGTGCCACAGCGAAACCGGTGCCTCCTTCTCGATCCTGTCGGTGGGTACCCACAACAACTGCGACGACGTCGAGCACGTCATCAGCATTCCGCGCTTGACCTCGTTTCTCGCCGAAGGCGATTTCGACGCCACCGTCCACGGCGTCACCGAACTGCAACAGCAGTACGAACAGCGCTACGGTCCCGGGAACTACCAACCCAACCTGTTCGTCACCTACTGGTCGTTCCGGTTGATGATCGGACTCGCCGCAGGTTCGATGCTGCTGGCCGTTGCCGGGTTGTGGCTCACTCGCGGTGGCCGCATCCCCGACCAGAGATGGTTCGGCACGTTGTCGATCGTCGTGCTCCCCACCCCGTTCCTGGCCAACAGCGCCGGCTGGGTCTTCACCGAGATGGGCCGGCAGCCCTGGGTGGTCGCTCCCAACCCCACGGGGATCGACCGGATCCGGCTGTTGGTCGACCAGGGCGTCTCCGACCACTCCGCATGGTTGGTTCTCGGGTCGTTGGTGACCTTCACCGGGCTCTACACCGTCCTCGCCGGGGTCTGGGTCTACCTGATGCGACGGTACGTCCACGCCGGACCGCTCACCCACGACGAACACCCGGCCGAACCGGCCCCGCACGGCAGCGGACCGCTGTCGTTCGCCTACTGACAAGACACAGGGGACTCTCGTGGATCTGACCACCGGGTGGTTCTTCGCCATCTCCGCCCTCTTCACCGGGTACTTCGTGCTCGAAGGATTCGATTTCGGTGTCGGTATGCTCATGCCCGTCCTCGGGCGCAGTGCCGATCGCACCGACACCCGCCGCCGCGTCGTCCTCAACACCATCGGACCCGTGTGGGACGGCAACGAGGTCTGGCTGATCACCGCCGTCGGCGCCATGTTCGCCGCCTTCCCGGACTGGTACGCCAGCCTCTTCTCCGGCTTCTACGTGCCGCTGCTGCTGATCCTGATCTCGTTGATCGGTCGCGTCTGCGCAATCGAATACCGGGGCAAGATCGACGACCCCACCTGGCGCGCTCGCTGCGACCTCGCCATCGGATTCGGCTCGTGGGTTCCCGCCGTCGTCTGGGGCATGGTGTTCGCGAACCTCGTCCGCGGTGTCCCGGTCGACGCGGACCGGCACCTGACCGTCGACGTGCTCGGATTCCTGTCACCGTATGCGCTCCTCGGCGGGTTGACGACGACCACGCTGTTCCTGCTGCACGGCTCGGTGTTCATCGCCCTCAAGACGTCCGGGCAGGTGCGTGCCGACGCCACCAGGATCACGAAACTCGTCGCCGTGCCCGCGCTCGCGGTGACGTCCGGCTTCGTGACGTGGACCCAGCTGTCCCACGGGAAACCCTGGACGCTCCTATTGGCGGCGGTTGCCGTCGCGGCGCTGCTCGCCGTGCTCTCCGCGGTTCGGGCGGATCGGGACGGGTGGGCCTTCGCCGCCACCACGATCACCGTCGCCTGCACCGCGGCACTGCTGTTCGGGACCCTGTTTCCCGACCTGATCCCGTCCGCCATCGACCCGGCGCACAGCCTGACGGTCACGAACTCCGCGTCCAGCCCCTACACCCTCACCGTGCTCACCTGGTGCGCGCTGATTGCCGCCCCCCGTGGTGCTGCTGTACCAGGGCTGGACCTACTGGGTGTTCCGTCAACGCATCACCACCGACCACATCCCGGCGGCCATCGGGCTCCGACCGGCACGCTCCGACCGAGGAGGACAACACGATGTCGACGGCTGACACGACGACACCCAGACCCACGACACTGTCGATGACCGTGCTCATGACACCCGACGTCGCGAACTTCTCCGGCAACGTTCACGGTGGGCACCTGCTCAAACTCCTCGACCAGGTCGCCTACAGCTGTGCGAGCCGCTACGCCGGCACGTACGTCGTCACACTCTCCGTCGACCGGGTCCACTTCCGCGACGCCATCCACGTCGGCGAACTGGTCACCTTCTCCGCATCGGTGAACTACACCGGCCGGACCTCCATGGAGATCGGGATCCGGGTCGACACCGAGAACATCAGGGAAGGCACCAGCCGGCACACCAACAGCTCCTACTTCACCATGGTCGCCGTCGACTCCGACGGCAAACCCGTTCCCATCCCATCCCTGCCCCTGCACACCGAACTCGATGAGCAACGGTACGAAGCAGCACGGCAACGCCGCCGCGCCCAGCGAGCGGCGTTCGCCAGCCCGCACGCGGTCGAGATCCTGCCCGAGGATCGAGCCGGACGAGCGGGGATTCGATGAGATTCGTGGTCCCCCTGGGCAATTTGACCCTCCCTGCGCCGAGTGCGGACGAATGGGAATGGCAGATGAACGGGGCCTGCCGCGGTGCGGATTCCGATCTGTTCTTCGAGGCCCGCACGGAGCTCGTCGAGGCACAAGCGAAGAGGATCTGCTCGGACTGCCCGGTGCTCGCGCGATGCCGCCAGTACGCCGTGGACGCCAGCGAACCACACGGCATCTGGGGAGGCCTGACACCGCTCGAGCGGGAAAAGGCTCGGCGGCAACGCAAGTGGTTCACCTCCTCCCGCTCCGTCAGCTGACCGAAGATCAACGCAGTGCTTCGGTCTTGCCGGCGCGTCCAAATCGGCACCGACCAATTCCCGTGAACCGAAACCGCCAAAGGGGCAGGAGGGTCTGGTGCAGTTCGTCAGATTGGCGCCAGCTGTAATCGGAAGCCGATTCCTCGAACGGTGTCGATGAGGTCGGAGGTGCCGGCGTCGGCGAGCTTGCGGCGCAGCGATCGGATGCACATTCCGAGGACGTTGGTGCGGACGCCGGGTGGGTATCCCCAGACTTCGTGCAGTAGCCGGCGGCGGCTGACGACTCGTCCGGGGTTCGCAGCGAGGATGGCGAGGACGTTCGATTCCGTTGGTGTCAAGGGAAGTCGGTGCGCCCCGAACTGATTCGGTCCGATGGTGGCAGGTGCCGTGATGGGCATGCGTCGAAGCAGTGCCCGCAGTCTGGCTGCGGCCTCGGCCGCGCAGAGGTGCGCGGCCCAGACGTCGTCGGCGCCGGCGTCCAGGAGAGCCGCGGGGTCCTCATGCGGTCCGGGTGCGATGACGACCACGATCCCGACGTCACGGTCGGTCGTGCGCAACGTTCGTATTTCACTCACGTCGAAGGTCGGGGACCGGGAGTCGAGTACGACGACGGCCGCACGGTCGCGGAGCCGATTCTCAGGGGATGCTTCGGTCAGAACACGCACTCCCGCAGTGCGCAACCCGGAGACGAGGGCCGGATCCACCCCGTAGTCGACGACGACTCTGTCCGATCCCGAGCCGGAATGCGCCTTGCGTGCACCCACTTTGTCGGTCCGATGCCACGACGCTTTCGACAATTCGGTCCCGTCCTTCGTATGCCTGCCCACGCGCTAGGCCTTGGATGTAGTGCTGTCCATCAGCGCGCCCCCGAAACCGGAGGGCGGGTGTCCTCGGTCGGTGTTGCGCCGGCCGAGTGGTCGCGCCAGATCATCGGGGCGCGATCTTGCACCAGGCGCCGGTAGACGAACAGCAGGACACCGACCGACAGCAGCCCGACCCCGAGCAGGACTTCCTTCCATCCGCCGGCGTGCGAGAGTCCGGGGTTGAGGACTCCGACGACGAGGATGAATGCGTTGAACGCGGCAATGACGGCGGCGATGGGAATCCACGTGCGAGAGAGTCGGATCGGGCGTGGCCAGTGCGGACGGTCCTTGCGTAGGAGGAGGTATCCGCCGACGGCGAGGGTGATCGCGAGGATGTAGCCGAGGTTGCTGGCGATGAGGATGGCGACGGGGTTGCCGACGACGATCAGGATGACGAGGTTGACTGCCATCGTGATCCATAGTGCCCGGCTGGGTACTCCGGCGCGGTTGAGTTGGTCGAGTTGCCGGATGGACATCTTCTCGGTGGCGATGCCGTAGAGGGCGCGTCCGGCGTCGGCGGAGGAGGACACCATGCTGAGGAAGAGGGCACCGCACAGGATCGCCGTGATCACGCCGGACAGCCCGCCGGAGATGGCTTGGACGCTGGCGACGCCGTAGGTGATCGGGTTGTCGGTGACGACCGTTTCGCCGAGCTGTCCGGTGGTGGCGATCGGGACGATGGTGTAGGCGCCGACCATGAACAGGGCTATCGAATTCAACGCCCGGGAGGTGTCGCGGCTGGTGTCCTTGTACTCGGGGGCGAAGACGGCGCAGAGTTCGGAGCCGTAGATCGCCCACGCGGTGACGTACAACCAGACCACGAACGTCTTCCATCCGCCGTCGATGTGGGAGGTCAGGTTGACGGCGTGCCATTGCCCGGTGGCGAAGGGGCCGATCGCAAGGACGGCGAGGATTAGAACAAATGCGGCGCCGATGATTTGGTTGACACGGACGGCGACCCGGATTCCGGCGATGTTGAGAATCGTGCACGTCACGATCGCGATCGCGGACACCACGTGCGGGAATCCGAACGAGATGCCGGCGAGGGTGAACAGCGTCCAGGTGGCGTCGGGGAACCACTGTGCCTGGACGAGGGAACCGATGGTGAGTCCGACCAGGGACAGGACCAGCGCCCACCCGCACCAGTAGCCGAAGGCGGCGAGGGGGCCGATCGGGGCGAAGTAGCGTTTCCACGCCTCGGTGGCGAACGTGGCCACGCCGCCGGCCTTGTCCGGGAACATCGCGGCCATTTCGGAGAAGAGCTTGTTCTGCAGGAGGGCGACGACGGACAGAATGATGCAGATCGCCGCTGCGGGGAGGGCGCCGAGCGCGCCGATCACGTACCCGACCGAGACGAACAATCCGGCTGCGATCGGCAGCGCGAGCATGAACCCGTCATACCAGCGCAGGGTTTTCGGTGGGTGCGCCTCGGACGGTGCGGGGGTGGGGGTGTGGGACGACATGGTGCCTTCTCGGGGTGGGAGGGTGGTCAGCTCGCCTTTGGTTCGGTGAGACCTTCGCGATGCTGGGTGACCACGGTCACTATTTTCTGTGGGTGAGCGCTCACTATGCCCGCAGCCCGGTGGGAATCCCTTGATCGTCACCGCACAGCACTTGACCGTCTGCGACGGGTTCCCGAGAAGTCGAATCGGTACCGGTGGTGCGGAAGGCACCCGGGCTGGTCGCGTACTGGGTTTTGAACAGGCGGGAGAAGTGCGTCGGGTCGGGCAACCCCCACCGCGCGCCGATGGCCGCCACCGGCAGGTGGGAGTGTGCCGGGTCGATCAGGTCGTGTCGGCACCGCTCGAGCCGGCGTCGCCGGATCCACCGGCTCACGGTCGTCCCCTCGCTCTCGAAGATCTTCTGCAGATACCGGACCGACACGTGGTGGGCGGCGGCGATCGCGGCGCTGTCGAGTTGTGGATCGGACAGGTGCGATTCGATGAACGACTGGATGTCGAACAACAGGGTGGCTTGTCGGGTCTCGAGGGCCGGGGTCCCGGTCCGGTGGAGTCGTTCGGCGAAGGTGGCGGCGAGGACATCGAGGAGCGCGTCGTGCAGATGCACCGCTACCGCTGGTGGGAGGTCGTTGATCCGGGCGCCGAGGTCGCGCAGAAACGGGGACGCCATCGCGCCCATGCCCTCGCGTCCGGAGATCGCGGTGGCGGTCATCGCGGGGATGGCGTGTTCGGGCATCCGGAGCAGGTGCCGGGGAATCATCATCACGAGCATGCGGTAGCGGTCGGGAAACGAGAGTTGATAGGGGTGCGTGGTGTCGTAGAGGGTGAAATCTCCCGGCGTCAGCACCGCCTCGTGACCGTCCTGGCTGACCACGCAGTGCCCGCTCAGTTGTACGCCGACCTTGTAGAAGCCGGGATTGCCCGCTCGGATCGTCCGTGGGGTGCGGCGCACCGTGTGAGCGACGGCGCCGACCTCCGCAACATGGACCGTCCCGAGCGCGGCGGTACGCAGGTATCCCTCGAAACGCTCGGCCGAGTCGGTGTCGGTTTCCAGGGGGACGAAGCTGTCGATCACGGCGCTGCGGAAGCTGTCGAAGTCGATCGGCTGCTCCGCCGGTGCCGTCGTTGTGCTCATGGTCGACCTTCCTGGCCGCTGCGCGGCACTCGCGTGCTCGTGACGACCCCGTTGTGCGCCGCCTGCACACCGTCGTGCGCTCTCGGTCAACCCTGGGCGCGACCCGGCGGCAATAATTAGGCAATTGTATAGTGGTTGCCATCACACCACCAGCCTGGCCGTCGGCCCGCTGGCCGCGCGTGGAGCGCCACAGCCTCTGGGTCGGTCCCCGACAACGGATCCCGACGCAGCCCGCATCACGGAAGGTTCCCTGGAGATGACGTCAACACCGATCGCCGACACCGCACACGACCCGATCGCCCGGTCCATGGAGCGCGGGTGGCAGCTACCCGCCCACATGTACTCCGACCCGGACATGTTCGACCTCGAACAGGAACGGATCTTCAAGAAGGCGTGGCACTACGTCGGCCGGGAGGTCGATCTGGCCGATCCCGGCGACTTCGTCACCGCCGACCTCATGGGCACGCCGATCGTCGTCGTCCGGGATCGCCAGGGCCGCCTGAAGGGACACGTCAACATCTGCCGGCACCGTCTGCACCCCGTCGCCGAGGGCGCCGGCTGCCGGCAGATCTTCCAGTGCCGGTACCACGGCTGGACCTACACTCACGACGGGGCGCTGCGCGCCGCCCCGGGACTGCAGAACGAAGGCGACTTCGACAAAGACGAGCTGGGCCTGGTCCCGGTACTCGTCGACACCTTCCGCGGCTTCGTGTTCGCCAATGCCGATCTCGAGGCGCAGAGCCTGCACGCCCACCTGGGTGAGGCCGCCCGGCTCGCCGACGAACTCGACATCGACCACGCCACCTGGGAGTTCTCCGGCAGCTACACCTACGAAATCGACGCCAACTGGAAACTGTTCCTCGAAAACTCCATCGAGTGCTACCACTGCCCGCTGATCCACCAGGACACCTATGCCACGGTGTTCGAGACCACCCCGGACATGTACCTCACCCGAGAATTCGACAACGTCGCCACCCAGGTCGCGCCCGTCCGGTCCCTACCCGGCGGTGGCGACCTGGCGGCGACGGACGGCTTCCGGCTGATCTTCATGTGGCCGACCAGCTTCTTCTCAGTGGACGACTTCGTCGGCATCACCGCCCGCACCGTGCCGATCGGGCCGAAGAAGACCAAGTTCGTCGTCGACACCTTCGTCAAACCCGGCACCGACCCGAAAGCCCTGCAAGAGTGGCTCGACGTCTACGACCGCACCTTCGAAGAAGACAAGGTCGTCGTCGCTGCCCAGCAGGCCGGGTACGACTCCGGCGCCGTCCCGCAGGGCCGGCTGATGACCAACTGCGAGTCCACCATCTCGATGTTCCAGCGCCGCACCTGGCAGGCACTCACCGACGGGGGTGCGGTGAGTGCCCCACCACGGTCGGAAGCGCTCGGCGCGGTGCCGAGTTCCGGCGGAACTGTCGCCTCGGTCGCGCCCGCCCGTCGGACCGCCGCCTGGGAAGCCGACCTCACGATCGCCGCGGTGGATGAGGCCGCCGACGGGGTTCGCTCGCTGGTGTTGACCTCGCCGGACGGGGAGTTCCCCTCGTGGCAGCCGGGCTCACACATCGACCTCGTACTCGCCGACGGATTGGAACGCCAGTACTCGCTCTGCGGTGATCCGGCCGAGCGGGACACCTGGCGGATCGCGGTGCTACGGGAGCCCCGATCGCGTGGCGGATCCGAGTTCGTCCACGAAAAATTGTCCGTGGGGGACCGGGTACGGGTGCGCGGGCCCCGCAATCACTTCCCGATGCCCGACGCCGATGACTACCTGTTCGTCGCCGGCGGAATCGGTATCACGCCCATCCTCGCGATGGTGGAGGAAGCCGACCGTCGAGGAAAGAATTGGACACTGCTCTACGGTGGCCGCACGCGCGCCTCGATGGCGTTCCTCGACCGCTTGCACAAGTACGGGGATCGAGTCGTCGTCAGCCCGCAGGACACCCACGGCCTTCTCGACCTCGCCGGGTTCCTGGCCACCGCCACGCCGGACACGGCGGTCGCGGCCTGCGGACCGAGCCCTCTGCTGGACGCCCTCGGTGTGGTGTGCGCATCGATGCCGGCGGTGCGCTTGCACGTCGAACGATTTACCGCCCCCGTGCGGGACTTCGGTCCCGCCACCGCCTTCGATGTCGAATTGGCCCGATCCGGGAAGACGATCAGGGTCGGCGAGGACCAGTCGATTCTCACCGCGGTCCGCGCCGCCGGCGTGACCGCCTATTCCTCGTGCGCCGAAGGGATCTGCGGGACCTGCGAGACCACGGTCCTGGGCGGTGTCCCCGAACACCGCGACGCGGTTCTGGCCGACGAGGAACGCGCCGAGTCGAACTCGATGATGATCTGCGTGTCCCGCTGCACGTCGAGCACCCTCGTCCTCGACCTGTAGCGGGAACCGGGCGAGCCACTCGTGGCGGCACGAGTGGCCCCGCCGGGCCTACCTCTCCTTCGCCAGCATCTGACGCAGCCGCGCCAACGAATTGTTCGACGCCTCCGCGTTTCCCATGATCAGTTGCTGCATCATCAAGCCGTCCAGCGCCGCATAGACCAGCAACGTCAACGAGTCATCGGTGGCGACACCGACCTTCACCAGCGCATCACGGGTCGCGCTCAGGACGGTGTCGTAGAGCATCCGCGCCTGCGGGGCCAGGGCAGGGTTCCGTCGCGATTCGAACATCAGCTCGTATTGGAACACTTGCATATCGGGATCCCGGGCGACGATGTCGGTCAGTCGATCGAGGAACGTTTCCACCGAGTCGCCTTCGGTGATCTCCGAATACAACACATCGGCAGTCACTTCCAGCGCATGCTTCAACGCCGCCTCGATCAATGCGTCTCGGCTACCGAAGTGATGCGACACCATCCCGTGCGTGAGACCTGCCTCCGCGGCGACTGCCCGGTACGTCAGGCTGCGCAATCCACCCCTGCCGACCACACGGATCGTCGCCTCGAGCAGGGCGAGCCGAGTGTCGGGCGCAGCTGCGGTCGCCGGCGGGCGACCGGGACGTGCACGCTGAGTATCCACGAAGGCAATCATGCCAAACCGGGAGAGGCGCTCAGCCCGCTGACCGATCCTAACGACCGCGAACATTCGACCGCATCGATGATGGTGTCGGAACAGACCGCCTGGAGAGCCTCATGGTTTCCGTGGGACTCAGGTCCAGACGCCGTCGAGGTCGATCAGCGAGCCGCGGGCGGCGAGGTGCTCGTTGGACGGCGCCTTCGCGAACGTCAGCACCGGCGACCAAGCTGGGTTTCCGCTCACGAACCCAGATCGTGCGATGGTTGGATACCCTCGAGCAACCCGACTGACCCCTCCGCTCAGCTCGTCGCGGTGATGTACGCGAGCGCTTCCATGCCGGCCGTGGTGATCATGACGCCGTTGTCGCTGTGCGAGTGCGCCTATCCCGGAATCGCTCGCTGGTGGACAGATCCTTGTGCCAGTACCGGTGGTATCACGAAGTCTACGAACCATGCGGTCGTGCTGCCGGGGTACATCTCAGGCAGGGTTACCAGGCTGAAGTTGGCCGACATGAACCAGCGAATGATTCGGTCGTCGTCCAAGTCGGCCCTCAGGTCGCCGCGCTCTCTCGCCTGCGTGAGGATGGGTTCCCAGTATTGATGCTGGGTTGCGAACAGATCTTCATCGTTCGAAATCAAGAACCTGGTCACCTGCTCTCTGTCCGTGCGCATTGCCACCGACAGGAACTCGGTCCCTGTGATCAGCTCTGCGCCCGAGACCAGCGACGCGAGCATGATGTCGGCAGATTCACCGTCCAGGGAGATGGTCGCTCGGCGTTGAGCGTTCACGGCGCGGACCTCCCGGAGAATGACCTCCTTGACCAGATCCTGCTTCGTTCCGAAATACCTGTACACATTTGGCCGCGCCAGGCCTGCACGCTTGGCGATGGTGTCCATGCGCGTCGGCCCGATACCTGAACCGAGAAACTCCGTACGTGCGGCGTCGACGATGCGCCCTCGAGCTGTCACCTCGGCCATGCTACTCCAATCTGCGAATATCTAGCCCTAGACATTTAGGCCATGCTGTGTCTACGCTCACATTACAAAACTCGATTTTGTCATAGGAGGCACGGATGGACACACGCTGGAAGCTGGGCGACTTCGGAACACGGCCGGCGGTGGGAGCGTTCGAGACCGATCCTGACGAGATGGACCTGCTGGCCGAGAAGCATGGCCTCGGCGTCCAGAAGTCGTGGTTGTACGGCTTCTTCCGTGACGAGGAAGGTCTGACCTACTGCCTGGAGCGCAACTTCGTCGGCTCACTTACCTCTGGCCTGTTCGTGATGACCCAGAACGGCAGCGCGGAAAACGAATTGGATGTCCACCCGGACTCGGGTCGCAGCGCGCGTGGCGAACTGCGTCGCGTGCTGGGGGGTAAGACGCGACGGTGGCACGATCCCGTTTTTCAGAAGCTCCCGAAAGGATGCTTCCCCGAAGGTGAACAGCCGATGGATCTCGAGTTCAGCCAGCACCGGCTGACCTACAGCGAGGGCGACATCGTCGAGATGGAAGGGGAGTCGGCCGGCTTGGGTATGCAGTTCTTCATCCCGTCTCTCGACCGGCCCCTGCTGTACACGAGCACCTGTTTCTGGATGACGGGTCTTTTCCAGGGCACGCGAGTGTCCGGTCCGATCTGGTTCGACAACTCCTTCTGGAAGCACGGCGTCGAGTGGAAGGAATATGGGTACTTCCTGGACGACCAGATCATGTGGAACGTGTTCTGCAACAAGTTCGACGACGGTTCCTACGAGTGGGGACACCTGGTCTCCGGCCGCAACGGTTTCTCCCCGGGCGTCGTAATCCAGAGCACCGGCGACGTGCAGCTCACGTCGGACACCGATGCGTGGTTCGATCTCGACGAGGATCGGTGGCCGATCGAGGCGACATTCCAAGTGGGCGACGCCACCTACCGCACAGACGCGCCCAAAACCGGCCGGATGACTCAGTTTTCGGAGTCACGCTGGGCCGGCTACCGGGCGCAACTGGGCCGCACCCGCCGCGACGGTGACGAGCGCACACTGATCGACGGCCTCACCTGGAACGAGGGCTTCCCCGTCGAGCGTGTCGGACCCGACGGCAAGCCCAACTGAGCCAGACCAGCTCGAGCGGGGCCCCCGGATCATCGCCGAGGTTCCGGGGGCCCTGTTCCACCCTGCATCGCATGTCAGAAGTCCACGAATGCGCAGTTCAGCCGCCGAAATGTTATGGACTCGACGAACTCGATTCCATCGGGTTTCTCTCGCCAATGCTCACAATCTCTAGCGTTCAGCCACTACACCAGGAGTGAGATGTCATCCCTCGAAACAGGCGGTTCCGCTCACGGATCGGCACATCAGCCGCACGTGCTCACACCCCCGACACCGACACTGTTCGATCCCGTGCACGTCACCTCGGAACCGGACCGATTCTGGACACTCGCCAATACAGGTGAGGTCACGCCTGGCATCCTCGCGGCCCTCGACTGGAGCATCTGGGACAATTTCGAACTCGCTACCCGGCGTGCCTGGTGCGACCTCGGAATCATGAGCTCGAAGGATGTCTACCTTCCCGACGATCCGAATCGTCGGCAGACCTCACCCTTCTACGGCCGACACGCGCTCAACGTGGACTACGTTCGCACGTTCATGGGGTCGGTTCCCGGGGCGTCACCGAACGACTTCGAGCGAGACATCTGCGGAACGGTACGAAGCGGGATGCCTGACGAGAAGGGTAGCAATCGACGCGTGCCGGCGATGCTTGCCAAGCTGCCCAGAGCTTACCGTCGGACCAATCGCGAACTCCGACAGCTCCACGACGACACACTCGCGTGGTGGCAAAACGACGTACTGCACGGCGATGGTTCCGGTGATCCCCTCGCCGACCTGCGCGCCGCCGGGCAACGCTTTTACGAGACAATGAGCGTTCATATCCGGGTACGAACCTTTCTGCAGGGCGTGCAGGGCGCCCTGGTCGGTGTCGCCGAGAAGTCCGGGCGGCCCGAGCTTGCCCTCACCTTGTTCGCCGGTTTCGGGGATGTCTCCGAATCTGCTTTGGCCGAAGATATCTGGTCTCTCGGGTCGGGTCGTATCGACCTCGACACCTTCATCGCGCGGCACGGGTTCTACGGGCCGAACGAAGGAATGGTCTGGACGTCGTCGTGGCGGGAAGACCCCGCTCCACTTCACTCGCTGGTGCGGTCTGTCACCGCGCGCACAGACAACGGTGCTGCTCGCAGCCAGGCCGCGATGGACGCGCGGAAGGAGGCAGAGGCCGAGCTGATGGCCGGCATGTCAGGACCTCAACGCAGGCTCACGCGCTTCTTGTTCAACCAAGCCGCTGCTCAGGTCCGAAATCTCGAGCTCGGCAAGGCCTCCTATCACATCGCGTTGGACGGTTGCCGCGCCGCGGCGCGTCGCGTCGGCAAACAGTTCGAGCTGACCGGGGTGCTCGCCGACTCCGAGGATGTCTTCTTCCTGACCATCGAGGAACTCGCCGATCCGCCCGAGAACGTGCGGGAACTAGTGTCGTTTCGTCGGCAACGACGGAGGGAATACGAGGCAGTCGAGATCCCCATGACCTTCTACGGCGTACCCGATCCGATCCAAGCCACGGTGGATACAGCGGCCATCCGCGAGCTGACAGGCATCGCAGCGAGTAACGGCATCGCCGAGGGTAGGGCCCGACTGGTGTCGACGGAGGACGACGACCTGTTCGAAGATGGCGACATCCTGGTTTGTTACAGCACCAACCCGAGCTGGACGCCGCTTTTCACTCTCGTGGACGCTGTCGTGATCGACATCGGGAGCACAGCAAGCCACGGCGCGATCGTTGCCCGGGAACTAGGTATTCCTTGTGTTATCAACACCGGCAACGGCTCTCGAGTGATTCAGGACGGCGATCGGATCCGCGTCGACGGTACGAACGGAACTGTCACCATCCTCGGTCGTCTGTAGAATCGCGTATTCTCCACCGAAACTGACTTGGCGAGCGCCAGCCGCGCCGGCTGCGCCGCCGAGGTCTCCCGGCGGCGCACCTGACCGGCGTGGGGATGGAGCGTCTGGGGTGGCATCGTCGATGGTCGGCGGACGTGCACGTTGGGATGGGCAACGTCCGTCGGAGGTCGTCAGATTCGCTGTCAATCCGCCGCGCTCGAGTTCGGCTAGGGAAGTCTCGCCTTCCCCTAGGGCGAATCGTCCGGTGGTGGCGTTGTCGGCGATGAAGTCGGTGACCGACAGGTCCCAGTCGGCGATGCGGGTGTCGGCCAGTTCGATCGCTCGCAGCACTGAGTTGACGGCATCACGGGCATACGTCAGGTTCAGTGTCCCGCAGCGGCGACCCCCGTTTCTCGCCGTGGTGTCGAGTCCAGATTCACAGTGCGACGTATTTGGTCTCGAGGTACTCCTCGATCCCTTCGCTCCCGCCTTCGCGCCCGAAACCGGAGTGCTTGACGCCGCCGAAGGGGGCGGCCGCGTCGGAGATGATGCCGCGGTTGACTCCCACCATGCCGGTGTCGAGGGCATCGGCCACCCGCAGTGCCCGGTCGAGATCGCGGGTGTAGAAGTACGCGGCCAGTCCGTACTCGGTGTCGTTGGCGGCGTCGATCCCCTCCTGCTCGGTGTCGAATCCGATCACGGCCGCGACGGGGCCGAAGATCTCTTCCCGCAGCAGTCGGGCATCGCGGGGAACACGATCGAGGACGGTGGGTGCGTAGAAGTATCCCGGGCCGTCCGGGGCGTGGCCACCGGTGCGGATCCGGGCACCCCGGGCGACGGCGTCGCGGACCAGGTCGGTGACGATGGTGCGCTGGTCTTCGTTGACGAGAGGCCCGACGTCGGTGTCCGGGTCGGTGCCGTGGCCGATCCGGAGGGCGGCGATCCGGGCGGTGAGCTTGTCGGTGAACTCGTCGACCACGGAGCGTGCGACGTGGAATCGGTTGGCCGCGGTGCACGCCTGACCACCGTTGCGCATCTTCGCCGCCATCGCACCGTCCACGGCCGCATCGATGTCCGCGTCGTCGAAGACCACGAACGGGGCGTTGCCACCGAGTTCCATCGAGGTGCGCAGCAACTGGTCGGCGGAGTTACGGACGAGCAGTTTCCCGACCGCAGTCGAGCCGGTGAAGGTCAGCTTCCGCAGGCGTGGATCATCGATCAGCGGTCCGGTGAGGGCCGCGGCATCGGAGGTCGGCACGATCGACAACACGCCCGGAGGGACGCCGGCGTCGGCGAAGACCTGGCCGAGCAGCAGCATCGTCAGCGGGGTTTCCTCGGCGGGTTTGACGATGATCGTGCATCCGGCGGCGAGAGCCGGGCCGATCTTGCGGGTGCCCATGGCGAGCGGGAAGTTCCACGGGGTGACGGCCAGAACCGGACCGACCGGGGCCTTGGTGACGAGGATCCTGCCCCCGCCGGACGGCGCGCCGGTGTAGCGGCCGGCGAGCCGGACGGCTTCTTCGCTGAACCACCGCAGGAATTCGGCACCGTAGGCGACCTCGCCGCGACTTTCCTGCAGGGCCTTGCCCATCTCCAGCGTCATGATCTGCGCGAAATCTTCGCTCCGTTGCCGGAGTAGGTCGAAGGCGTTCCGGAGAATGTCCGCGCGGGTTCGAGGTGCGGTGGACGCCCACTCCTTCTGTGCCGCGGTTGCCAGGTCGAGGGCGTGCAGGCCGTCGCTGGGGTCTGCGTCGGCAACATAGGCGATGATCTCGCCGGTCGCGGGGTCGCGTACCGGGAGAGTGGCACCGGACGAGGCCGGCACCTGCCGCCCGCCCAGCCAGAGGTCGGTGGGGACGACGTCGACGATGCTGCTGGTGGTGGTCATCGGGTCACCTGTTCGGAAGATGTGGATGAGGGGCGCGCGTTCGGTGCGACGGAGGACGTCTCCTCGAGTGAGCGGCCGGCGGTTTCGGGGGCCCAGGCGAAGCAGACGAGGAACCCGGCGAGGGTGAGGAGCGCGCCGAATCCCATGGTGGGGCCGATGCCGAGACTGTCGATGCTGATGGGCAGCAGATAGGTGCCGGTGGCGGCGCCGATGCGGCTGATGCCCACGGCGGCGCCGACGGCCGTCGCGCGAATCTCGGTGGGGAACAGCTCGTTCGGGTAGATCCATTCCAGGATGCTGGGTCCGCCGGACGCGAATGCGTAGAGGCAGAAGGCGACGACGATCATCCACACCGGTCCGTCGGGTATCAGCCACAGGGCGATCAGCGGCAGCGCCATGATCGCGAACGGGATGATCGTCATCTTCCGCCGGCCGATGGTCTCGACCCAGCGCAGCGCGGGGATGCAACCGACTGCGAACAGGACGATGATGACGGTCTCGACGACCAGTCCCGCCGAACCGGCATCGGTGATCGCGAAGCCGGCGAGAATGACCGGAAGGAAGGTCAGCAGCGCGTACTGCGGGGTGATCTGTGCCAGGTACAAGGTCCCGCACATCACGGTCCTCTTCAGGTACCCGCCGCGCAGGATCGCACCGAACGATGCCTTCTTTCCGCTGGATTCGGCCGGAGCCTCACCGGTGAGGTCGAGTTTGCGGCCGTACACCGTCATGATCACCGACTCCGCCTCGGCGACGCGCCCCTTGTTGAGCAGCCAGCGGGGCGATTCGGGAATGCCGCGGCGGGCGAGGACGACGACGACCCCCAGGACGGCAGAGGTTCCGAGCATCCAGCGCCACTGGTCGTGGCCACCGGAGGCGCCGACGATGACCGCGCCGACGATGTAGGCGAATGCTGCGCCGACCGACCAGCTCACCCCGGTGAGCCCGATCATGAAGCCGCGCTTCTTCGTCGGGGTGAACTCGGTGAGCAGCGAGGTCGCTATCGGGTAGTCGGCACCGATCGCGAGACCGATGATCAGGCGCAGCACGATCAACTGCCAGGCCTCCTGGACGAAGATGCACAACACGCAGGCACCGACCAGGACGGTCAGGTCGAGGGCGTACATCTTCTCCCGGCCGATCCGGTCGGTGAGGGCGCCGAACAGGGTCGCGCCGAAGAAGATGCCGATCAGGGACGCGGCGCCGATGAGGCCGACCTCGGCGCTCGACGGCATCAGGTCGGCCTTGATACCGACCAGGGCGACTCCGATGATGCTCAGGACGTAGCCGTCGAGAAAGGGGCCACCGCAACAGGCGATCAGCAGTTTCCGATGGAAGCGCGACGTCGGCGCTTCGTCCATGACGTCGAAAGTGTTCATCAAGTTCCTCGAGGATGTGGTTTCCGCGACGGTGGCGCCGCGTGCACGCGAAATGCGGGATTGATCGAAACCATAAGGGACCGCGACGCCCGCCGATATCGTGCCGGGGTACAAAAACGCCACCGTGAATCGTTCGACTGTATGAGACCGAGGAGGATGCCCAGCTCAGGTCCGGGGAGTAGGCCGGGGTTGTACCCAAGTATGACTGCTGCGATGAATTCCGTGCCGTCGTACGAGTGTGCAGGAGGGGCTGCCTATGACACTGTCACCACGTATTGCCGCGCACCATTCGTCGCGCCGAGGTCCGCCGAGAGTCGGAGTGCCGGCGTGAGACAGGAAGGCCCTCTATGTCGACCGCGATCGATTTCCCGTCGTTGTTCAGCCCCCTCGGCGTGGGGTCGCTCGAGCTCAAGAACCGCATCTTCTCGTCGGGCCACGACACGGTGATGGCGCACGACGGCCAGATCACCGAACAACTGATCGCCTATCACCGAGCCCGCGCCGAGGGCGGAGCCGGTCTGATCATCATGCAGGTCGCCGGCATCCACGAGACGGCCCGCTACACGTCCCACGTGCTGATGGTCACCGACGACGGCTGCATCCCCGGCTACCGGCGGCTGGCCGAGGTGGTCCACGAGCACGACTGCAAGCTGATCTCGCAGATCTTCCATCCCGGCCGCGAGATCATGGAGTCGCAGGACGGCGCCCTCCCGGTCGCGCTCGCACCGTCGGCGGTGCCGAACGAACGGTTCCACGTCATGCCCCGGGCCCTGAGCATCGACCTCATCGAGGAGATCGTCGCGGGGTACGCGAGCGGCGCGCTGAGGCTGAAGAAGGCCGGCCTCGACGGCGTGGAGATCACGGCGAGCCACGGTTACCTGCCCGCCCAGTTCCTCAACCCGGGGATCAACCTCCGCGACGACCGGTACGGGGGCAGCCTCGAGAACCGCATGCGCATGCTCCGTGAGACCGCCGAGGCCGTCCGGGAGGCTGTCGGGCCCGACTTCGTGGTCGGCGTGCGCGTCTCGGCGGACGAGCGCACCGTCGACGGCACCGAGCCCGGCGAAATCCTCGAGTTGTGCCGGACCCTCGACGCGGACGGATACATCGACTATCTCAACGTCACCGAGGGGACCTCGGCCAGCCAGAGCGGTTCCACGCACATCGTCGCCCCCATGGCGTACGAGGCGGCGTACACCGCCCCCTCCGCGGCGCGAATCAAGAAGGAGGTGTCGGTCCCCGTCCTCGTCGCCGGCCGGATCAACCAGCCGCACGAAGCCGAGACCGTCCTCTCCACGGGGCAGGCCGACGCGTGTGCGATGACCCGCGCCCTCATCTGCGACCCCGACCTCCCGGTCAAGGCCGAGACCCGCCGAGTCGACGAGATCCGCGCATGCATCGCCTGCAATCAGGCGTGCATCGGCCACTTCCATCTGGGCTATCCCATCAGCTGCATCCAACGACCCGAGACCGGACGCGAATTGCAGTTCGGACGACCCACGCCCGCACAGGCTTCCAAGAAGGTCATGGTCGTCGGAGGCGGACCCGCCGGGATGAAGGCCGCCGCGGTCGCCGCGCAACGCGGGCACCGCGTCACCCTGTACGAGGCCGCGGGCCGCGTCGGTGGTCAGGTGCTCCTCGCCGAACGCCTCCCGCACCGTGCCGAATTCGGTGGCGCCGTCACGAACCTGCTCGCCGAGATCGAACGATCCGGGGTGGAGGTGAAGACCCGTGTGCGCGTCGACCCCGACCTCGTGCGACGAGAATCGCCGGACGAGATTGTGGTCGCGACCGGGGCGGTGCCGTACCGGCCCGCTCTCGAACTCGACGGGACCCTTCCCGTGTTCGACGCCTGGGACGTCGTGAAGAGCGCCGCAGCCGACCTGCCCAAGGGGCGCATCGTGATCGCCGACTGGCGATGCGACTGGACCGGACTCGGTGTCGCCGAGATGATCGCCCGGAGCGGGGGCCGCAAGGTCACGCTCTGTGTGAACGGAAACGCCGCCGGCGAGCTGTTGCAGCAGTACACGCGAAACGCCATGCTCGCCGCCGTGTTCGAGGCGAACGTCGACATCGTCACCAACGTGCGTCTCTACGGCGCCGACGACGACACGGTGTACCTGCAGAACACGCTGACCTCCCAGCCCGTGATCATCGACGACGTCGCCGGCCTGGTCCTCGCGCTGGGTCACCGGCAGGAGGACGGTCTGCTTCGCGCCCTCGAAGGAACCGGTGTTCCCGTCCACGCGATCGGCGACTGCATGGCTCCGCGCACCGTCGAGGAGGCGACGCTGGAGGGGCTGCGGGTGGCGAGCGGCCTCTGACGGACCGGGGTCGGCGCTATTCCATTCCGCCGCGACTGATCCTCAGCGCGATCAAGGCCATCCAGAACGATGCGATGTCTGCCGAGCTCTTCGTACTGCGACCCGTGAGCGCCTCGATCCTCTTGAGCCGGTACGCCAATGTCTGGCGGTGAATCATCAGCTTCGCCGCCGTGGCCGACCAGCTCCGGTCGGCCGTCAAGAACGCGTCGAGTGTCTCGACCAACTGCGTCTGATTCTTCTCGTCGTGGTCCATCAGTTCACCGAGGATCGCGCGCGCCGCGAATTGCGCCTCGCTGAGCGTGCGGGGCAGGAACAGGGGGGCCGCAGTGGAATACTCCGCGACAGCGCTACCGTCCGCACGCGCTGCCTGCAGTGCCCAGCGCGACTGCCGGACACTGTCGGGCACACGCTGGAGGGTGGACGTGCCCGCCGACAGACCCATGTGGGGGATGTGCGGGCCCAGCAATTCGACGATCACATCGATGTCGGCCGCGGCAGACATCAGATAGCCCTCTTCGCCCACCACACACGACAGACTCGCGATCTCGTTGTCGCCGAGAACGATACGGGCGGCCCGGAGATGCGGGGAGTCGAATCCGATCACCATCCATTCGCGGTCGGCGAGTCCGGTCTGCTCGAGGCGGGGCTGCGCGGCATCCGATCCCAGCGTCCCGTCGATGATCTGCTGGAACAACGCCGCCCCGAGGGCATCGTCACGCTCGCGCTGGCGGGTGGCCCGCTCCACCTCGATTCCGATCAGGCTCTGCGCGTGCAGCAGGCCGAACGCGTCGAGATCGACGTCGGACGTTCCGGCGGCGACCAGCATGCACGTGCGGTGGGTCGGCAGCGGGAACGCGGTCGCGGCCAGGGTGTCCCCGACCTCGACGGCGAGGCGCGCAGGCAGCCTGTCGAGCCGACCTTCGAGCCGATGGCACAACGCGCGAATCGTGTCCCCGTCGATTCGGCCCTCCCGGCCCAGCACCTCGGTGCGGTACTCCACGTCGACCACGTGCAATTCGTAGCCGAGTTCCGCGGACAGACGTTCCAGCAGCGACGAGTCGGCCATCGTCGCCGAGCGCGCCGCCTCGTACAGCCGACTCAACCGGGCGATCCGGCTGATCTGTTCACTCTGACTGGCCACGGCAACGGTGCGGCCAAGAGCCGAGAACGGGGTCGAATGGGACACGGTGAGCACCGGAAAATCGAGAGCGTCCGCCTCGGCGAGCATCGCGTCCGTCAACGGGGGTGCTTTCATGTCGTCACCGACCGCTATCCCGGCGATGCCTGCCCGCGCCAGCTGTCGAATGAGCTCGACCTGACGGCTCTCGTCGGCAGGAACGCAGATGCCGGTGGTCATCAGCAATTCGTCCGCCGCCAGCCAGTTCCACGGGTCGTCCAGCTCGCAGGAGTGCGCCCACACCACCTTGCGGTCCAGGCCGCCCAGACCGGCGAGCGTCCGGCACCCCAATTGCCGCATCGCGACCAGATCGCCCACCGACAACTCCGACACGTCCACCTCGTCTTCCGGTACGCCTGAGCGGTACCTGCGTACCCGACCACAGTATGTCGAAAGGCCCAGAATTCATACTCCAGCACAATCGATGTTTACCGGTCTCTCGCATAACGTCAGATCCAGATTCTTGCCGAAGCCGTGGATGCCGAGTCGACCCGCTGTCGCTCGGTCCGGTGGCAGGACCCACTCCCCATGGCCGAACAGGCCCCTCGAATGGACGGGATAGCAGAGATGGAAACCTTGCAGAGAACCAGCGACTTCGCGAACGGCGACGTGTCCTTCTGGTTCCGGGAAACCGGCACGCCGTCGCGGCGATCACCGTTGCCGGGATCGATCGACGTCGATGTCGCGATCGTCGGCGCCGGGCTGACCGGACTGTGGACGGCGTACTACCTGGCCACGGCGTCACCCGAGCTGAAGATCGCGATCGTCGAGAAGGAGTTCGCCGGGTACGGCGCCTCCGGACGCAACGGCGGATGGTTGAGCGGGGAGCCGGCCGGCCAGTTCCGCCGATACGCGAAGACCCACGGCATCGAGTCGGCCACCCGACTGCAGCACAACATGTTCACCACGATCGACGAAGTGGTCTCCGTCGCGGAGCGGGAGGGGATCGACGCCGACATCGAGAAGGACGGCCTGATCCATGTGGCGACCAACGAGGCGCAGCTTCACCGCCTGACCCACCACGTCGATCAACTTCGCAACGAAGGATGGGGAAAGGAGGACCTGTTCCTCCTGACGCCGTCCGAACTCGACGACAGGGTGCGGGTATCGGGAGCGCGAGGCGCGTTCTGGACACCGCATTGCGCACGCATCCATCCCTCAAAGTTCACGGTGGGACTGGCGGAAGCGGTGGAACGGCTCGGCGTCACGATCTATGAAGACACCACGGCCCAGAGTATTTCGCCGGGCGCGGTGACGACGACGCGGGGAACGGTCACGGCGCGTTATGTCGTGCAGGCGCTGGAGGGCTACACCGACAGCCTGTCGGGTCAGCGCAGGAAACTGATGCCGATGAACAGCAGCATGATCGTCACCGAGCCGCTGCCCGCCTCGGTCTGGGCAGACATCGGATGGCCGGGCGCCGAATTGGTGGGCGACATGGGGCACAGCTTCGCCTACAGTCAACGCACCGCCGACGGCCGGATCGCACTGGGCGGGCGCGGCGTTCCCTACAACTTCGCGTCGTCCTTCGACCCGGCCGGGAGCACGGCCCGCAAGGCGGTGGGACAGCTGATGGAGAAGCTGCAATCGATGTTCCCGGCAGTGTCCGCGTCGTCCATTCAACACACGTGGAGCGGGGTGCTCGGCGTACCCCGCGATTGGTGTGCCGCGGTAAACTTCGACCGCACCACCGGAATCGCCAGTGCCGGTGGCTACGTCGGGCACGGACTGACGGGCACGAATCTCGCCGCCCGCACGCTGAGGGACCTGATCCTCGGCCAGGACAGCGAATTGACCCGACTGCCCTGGGTGGGCCGGCACGCCCGCCGGTGGGAGGTCGAACCGATCCGCTGGATCGGCGCGTCGGCACTGTATGCCGCCTACCGCTTCGCGGACCGGCACGAAGCCGACTCACCACGCCCGAAGACCGCGCTCACCGCCACGATCGCCGACAAGATCAGCGGCCGCTGATCTCGCTCCGTATCACCCGAGTCTAAGGAACCCGAATGACGATAGACACCAACATCATCGAGATCCGCAAGGCGCCCTTCACCTGGGCCGAGAACGCCGAGTACAGCCAGGCGGTGCGTGTGGGGGAGACCGTCTACACCGCCGGACAGGGCGGATTCGACGACGCCGGCGAATTGGTGGCCGGGGGTTTCGTCGAGCAGACCCGGCAGACCTTCCGGAACATCGAGGCAGCTCTTCGTTCCCACGGCGCGGGTCTGGAGTCCGTCGTCAAGATGACGGTCCATATTCCCGACGTCGAGAACTACACGATCTTCAAGGAAGTGCGGCGCGAGTTCTTCCAGGAGCCCTGGCCCGCCTCGACCGCCGTCTCGTCTGCCCTCCTCGTTCCCGGGATGCTGATCGAGATCGAGGCCATCGCCGTAGTCCAGAGCCGCCGCTGCCTCACGGACTGACCTGCAGCTGCTCTTCCCTCAATCCGGTGACGCTCACCGGCCCGCGACCGCGGGTCGATGAGCGTCACCGAGCTGTTTCACCCGACGGCGGGTACTGGGCTGATGCCCTGCGCTATCCGCTACTCGTCGGCGGTGCGGATGGCCGCATCGGTCGAGGTCCGGGCTTCGGCTGATGATGGGCGCACCTGTTCGATCCCTGTGCGGGATTGAACCCGGTGAGCGAGTTCTCAACTCGATGAGCGGCCGGGAGCGCTGGATCCGATTGATCGAACGCACGAGGCAAGTGTCTATCGCCGGCGAGAACGGGACACCTGGAGTGTTGCACACCTGCCTTCCGCTCACACATACGTAAATCGTCCGATGTCGTCCCGATGTGATCTCTGTAACTTCAGTGAGCACGGACACGATGACAGGCCACCCGCCGTCGGCGGTGAGGATCCACCAGGCTCGTAGCCCGGTTGTGAGGCCTGTTGTCCCTGGCAAAGGAGACCAATGTTCCGCATCGGAGTAGATATCGGTGGCACTTTCACGGACCTGTACGCCTTGGATGAAGCCAATCCCACGGCATCGGGTGTGCGTACCGCGAAGGTGCTCTCCACCCCGGAGGATCTGTCGTTGGGCGTGCTGAATGCGTTGCGCAGCGCCGGAATTGCCCCGCGTGAGATCTCGACGATCGTTCACGGCACCACGGTGGCGACGAATGCCCTTCTGGAGCGCAAGTATCCGGAGCCCGCACTGATCACCACGGCCGGCTTTCGTGACGTACTGGAGATCGGCCGACAGCGTCGGCAAGCTCTCTACGACCCCTACCAGGTCAAGCCCAAACCGCTCATCAGCCGCGCCAATCGCTACACCGTCACCGAGAAACTCGGCGCGGACGGCACTGTCGTGACACCCCTCGACGAAGACGAGCTTCGTGCGACGGCAGCGAAGATCCGCGACCGCGGTATCCGTAACATCGCCGTCGCATTCATCAACGGCTACAACAGTGGTCATCACGAGCAACTGGCCCGCAAGATCCTGCTGGACGTGATTCCCGACGCCACGATCGCGCTGTCCTCCGAGACCCGCCCCAAGGTCCGCGAGCTCGGGCGCTTCGTCACCACCGCGATCCGCGCGGCCATGATGCCTGTGGTCGGCGATTACATGACCCGGCTCGAATCCAAGTTGGAAGCGGAAGGCTCGACGGCTCCGCTCTACATCGTCAAGAGCAACGGCGGCATGATGCGCGCCGAGAGTGCGAAGGAACATCCGGAGGAACTGATCGAATCCGGGCCGGCCGGCGGCGTCGCGGCCGGCGCCTACCTCGCCGCGCTGCTCGACTCGCCGAATCTGATCGTCACGGACGTGGGTGGCACCAGCTTCGAGGCGGCGCTCATGGAGCACGGCCGCGGGCTGGTGACCGACGAGTACGAACTCGAATGGGAAATGCCGGTCATCGTGCCGATGCTCGACATCCGCAGCATCGGCGCCGGCGGAGGTTCCATCGCGTGGATCGACTCGGGCGGATCGCTGCGCGTGGGGCCCGAAAGCGCGGGCGCTGTCCCCGGACCGGCCTGTTACGGCCGGGGAGGCCACCGGCCCACCGTCACCGACGCGAACCTCGTCCTCGGCCGGATCAGCCCGGACCTCAGTGGCAAGTTCACCCTCGACGTCGAGGCCGCGGAGAAGGCTATCGCGACCGTCGCCGACCCGCTGGGCATGACGATCCACGAGTGCGCCGAGGGCATCCTCGCGATCCTGTCCGAGAACATGGCAGGCGCAATTCGCATGGTCTCGAGCGACCGCGGTCGCGATCCCCGCGACCACGCCATGGTCGCGTTCGGCGGAGCAGGCGGGTTGAGCGCGTTCGAAACGGCACGAGGCGCAGGAGTGGACAAGATCATCATTCCTCCGTACGGCGGTGTCGCATGCGCCTTCGGGGCCATCACGATGGACGTGCGGCACGACCTCGAGGGGACGTTCTACCATCCCTTCGCCGACGTGAGCATCGACGAGTTCAACGTTGCGCTCGACAATCTCGAGGCTCAGGCGCGCGAGCTGCTGGCCAGGGACGGAGCCAACGCGGACACGGTCGAGATCGGTCGGTTCGCCGCGATGCGTTACATCGGCCAGTCCTACGAGGTGTCGACACCCCTTCCGGACGGCACGCTCTCCGATCGGTCGTTGGACGAGATCACCAAGGCGTTCTACCACGCGCACGAGCAGGAATACGGCGTCTACTCAACAGAATTCCCTGTGGCTGTGGTGAATTTGCGCATTACGGCGATCGGCAGGACGGCCAAGCCCGCCGAATCCGCCATGGTCGGGGCAGCGGCCGGCGGCACCGCCGAGCCCACGCGTCGGCGTGTGTACTTCGACGGCGCATTCGTCGAGATCGACGTCTACGGCCCGGACTCGACGCCGATCGGCCTCGAAGTCGACGGACCCACCATCATCGAGCAGGCGCACGGCGGCGTCGTCGTGCCGCCGGCCGCGAGAGTTCGAGTTGACCAGTACGGCAACATCATCCTCGAGAGCAAGAAGGATCAGTGACCGACATGACCGACACCACCACCGCCGCCTCGCGCAAACTCGACCCGGTCACCTTCGAGGTGCTGCGCCGCGGATTCGACTACGCGTGCGAACGCATGTCCCAGGTGCTCCAGAAGGCGTCCTTCTCACCGATCATCTACGACATGGTCGACTTCTCCAGTGCCGTGTTCGACCCCGACGTGGAGCTGATCGGACAGACGGCCAACTGCCCGGTACACATCGCCGCCATGCACTACAGCGCGCGCGCCTCGCTGGCCAAGTTCCCGCGGGAGACGCTCGGGGACGGCGACGTGGTCATTCTCAACGATCCTTACCTCGGCGGAACCCACACGCCCGACGTCACCTTGACCACACCCATCTACTTCGAAGGCGACCTGATCGCCTACGCCGTGAGTCGGGCCCACTGGACCGACGTCGGGCAGACGATGGACTCGCACATCGCCGGCGAGGGATTCCGGTTGCCGCCGGTCAAGCTCGCATCCGCCGGTGTCCTGAACCGGGATCTGATGGACATCATCAAGAATGGCACGCGCACCCCGCAGTACGTCGAAGGTGACGTCCAGGCCCAGCTGGCTTCACTCTGGGCGTGCCGGGACGAAATGCGACGACTCGCACAACGCTACGGCGTCGACGTCATGCGGGAAGGCATGCGGGAAATCCTCGACTACACGCAGCGCCGCACCCAGAAGGCGATCGAGCAGATCCCGGACGGCGTCTATTACGGTGAGGACTACATCGATTCCGACGGCTACAGCGAGGAGCCGGTTCGCATCAAGGTGAAGCTGGAGGTGAGCGGTGACCGCGTCCACGTCGACATGACCGGCTCGGACAAGCAGTGCCTCGGTCCGATCAACTCACCGTTGGCGAATACCGTCTCGGCGATCTATTACTCGCTGAAGTTCTTCCTGGACCCGCAGGCCCCGGCGAATGCCGGCATGTATCGACAGATCGACTTCACCGTCCCCGAGGGGACGTGGCTCAACCCGATCTGGCCCGCACCGACGCTGGGATGTACCACGGCGGCCTCGTCCAAGGTCACCGGCGGCATCTGGTCGGCCATCGCGATCGCAATCCCGGATCGCAGTGTGGCCTCCACCTACTCGGATGCCAACTGGTTCACCGCGAGTGTCATCGACCCGGCCACCGACGAGAACCACGTGTTCTCCGACCTTCCGGCCGGTGGGTGGGGCGGCACACCGTTCAACGACGGCATGCACGTGACGATGGACCCGCTGGGCAACTGCCAGAATCTTCCCGCCGAGACAGCGGAGATGCTGTTCCCATTGCGGTACAACTCGTTCCAGATGATCGAGGACTCGGCGGGCCCGGGTAGGTACCGCGGAGGTGCGGGCGTGCGCATGGAGGTCGAATTCATCGGCACCGGCCAGATCATCACCATGGAATCGTCCCGCACCCGAGAGGGATCGCCCGGAACCAACGGTGGTGGATCGGGCAGTCGTCAGAAGCAGTTGCGGCGCAAGGCAGACGGATCCATCGAAACCGTCGGCGGGCTCGACGACGACGGAAACTGGCTCCCCCAGATGCTCGGTGGCATCCAGTTCAGGGCCGGTGAATCGTTCGTCTTCGAGAGCGGCGGTGGTGGTGGGTGGGGCGACCCGTTGACGCGCGACGCCGAGCTCGTCGCGGAGGACGTGCGCAACGACGTGGTCAGCCGCGCCCGCGCCGAGAGTGATTACGGCGTCGTCCTCACCGACGACCTTCGGGTCGATGCCGACGCGACACGCGTCGCACGAGCGGCCCACTGACGAACAGCCCGGGGTTGCGGGGCTCGACCGCCCCGCAACCCCGGGCGTCGCACCGAGAGGATGGTCGAAGTGAGTAACGGAAGCGCCCTGTGGAAGGGCGATACGTGGGACACCGGATGGGGATCGATAGGGCTCGGTGACCACTCCGAGCTCACCGTGACCACTCCGGACGGAGAACAGTCGGTCCTCCTGAACTCGGTCGGGTGCGCCTTCGTGGACGCGTACGCGAGCGGGACGTGGGCCTGCATGATGGGAGCCGAGGGTTCGCAGATCGTGCTCGCCCGGCGAGACGGTCCGACGATCGACGTGATCGCCGAGGTGGATCGCATCGGCAGTGTGGGACGAGGCGGCACCGCCGACGAGGGCCCCGGGGCGACGATCGGGACCCACGCCGTGCGGTTCCACCCCCGCCCGGGTGCGGATCAATGCGTGCTGGCGTGGGAAATCGGCGTGGCGCTGATCGATCCCGACCGTGGCGTCGTCTGGACACACGTTCACGGGGACCCCGATCAACGAGTGCTGGCCACCCGCGAGACAAGGGTCGAGCTCAAAGGCCTTCATTCCGCGCTGACCATCGATCTCACCAGCGGCGAGATCGACAGCCGTGAACGGGAGAACCCGATGGCGGTCGACCGTGCCACCCTGGCCGCGTGGCGGCAGAGCATCGGTCGGTGATCAGGAACCTCGGCCGGCTGCGGCACCCGGCACCCAGGGCGGCGGAATGAAGCGCCCGGTGGCGTACGGAGTCGGCGAGACGAGGATGTCGCGCCCGCCCTGAATCTGAAAGATCGTGTGCGCCTGCGCGAGGGACGGGTCGCGCGACGCTCTGCCGAGACTGAGGGTTCGGTGCTTGCACGGGTCGAACGCGTACGCTCCGTTCACCCCTCGATACCGGGTCTCCGACAGTCGGTCGGCAACGTCGTCGAAGTCGCGCACATCGGAAACCTGCCGCCAGGCCTGGGCGAGGATGTGGATCCGGTCGTACGCGATCCCTGCATGAGACCGACCCGGCGACCGGCCGAAGCGGGCACGGTAGGTGCGGGAGAACTCGGCCCCCAGCTCGTCTGCGTATGTCCCGGTCGTCGCGGACCACAGGAGTCCTTCGCACTTCGCGCCCAGAGACTCCCGGAAGCCGGGGACGGACGGAGCGTAGGTCGAATAGATCAGCGTGTCCGATGGTGCCTTCAGGAATTCGCGGACGAATGCGGAGAGGTCCTGCGGAAAGTAACTTCCGACCATGACGGCGGCGGGCGCACTGCCCTGCACGGTGCGGGCCGCTGCGGCCCACGCACTGTCGCCGTCGCTGCCGGACGCCTTGACGACGACCGGTTCCCATCCGGCCGCTACTGCCTCGCGAGTCGCGCACTCGATACCGAGATCGATGAATTCCCATCGTGATTGGATCACGAAACAGATCCGATTCGAGCGAGGGTTCAACGATCCGCTCTCCCGGAGCTGCGTCAGGAACGAGACACAACAAGGTGCGTAGTCGTCGTCGTCGGGGCTGAACTGGAACACGCCGTGGTGACGACGCACGTCGTCGGCAACGAGGTCACCGAGCAACGAGGACGCCGAGGAATGCAGGAAGGGAATTCCGTCCGTCGCCGACGCGCTCATCACCGGCAGCTGCCCGGCGAGATACCCGGAGGTGATGGCAGCGGGCCGTTGCCGCAGTAGGGCGTCGATCGCGGTGCGGGCGCTGGTCTCGTCATCGGCATCGACGTCGGCGATGTCCATCTGCAGCAGTCGATCCTGTATACCGCCTCGGGCGTTGATCTGCTCGATCGCCAGCTGGGCGCCGCCCAGCATCGCCATGGCGTCGGCGCTCGCCCTTCCTTGTGACGGGATGAGAGCGCCGATGCGGATCGGATCGACGGACAAGGAACGACCCGTGGCCGACAACGCGCGGGACGGCAACGTCCCCGAGGAACGCACCATCCGGCCGATCGCCAACTGATCCAAGCCGTCGGTGCCGATCGGCAAGGGCAGCCCGATGAGGCCGCGGTCCAACGCTATGGTCGCGACCGCAGATCGATTGGTCACCCCGAACTTCCGCATGACGTGATCGAGGTGAGTGGTCACCGTCCGAGGGCTGATGTGCAAGGCCGCTGCGATGGCAGGATTGGTCAACCCTGCGATCAGCAACGTCACTACATCGAGTTCGCGCAGCGTAATTCTCAACGGTAGTTCGCGGCACTGTTCGCCGACGATGCGTGCCGAGCGGTGGCCTCGGCGCTGCGAGCGGTGAATGGAGATCCGCAGAGGTATCCGGGACCCGGTCCAGATGAATTCGACTCGGGAAAGGTCCTCGGTCAGGAACCCGAGCGCGAGATCCTCGAGGGCAGGATCGACCATGTCGCCGTGGAGGCCCGAGATCGATCCGTCATGGAGGACACGAACCTCGAAGATCCCAGGAGGCGACTCGCGGCTATCCGGACCGGCCGGTCGGTCCTTTGGCATGCTGTCACCTCCTTCGAAGAGGCTTCCATTCTATGTTTCGCGGCTGACGCTGCTGCGAATCGAGCGTGGCGGGCGTTGCGGCTCGTGCGCCCGACTGAGTCGTCCTTGCCGCGGCCGCGCATCACTGACACCCACACGTGCCGAGTTCGATCCGGCGACCTCAACGTTGGACCGTTGCCTCGGAGAACGGGCAGACGAGCCGTTCAGTCCTCGGGTGGTTTGATCGCGAGTACGGGCACGGGGGCGTTGAGGAGCAGTCGTTGGCTGATGCTGCCGAGGAGGGCTTTGCCTACTGCGCTGCGCCGCTTGACGCCGATGACCAGGCGGATGGCGTTGCGGTGGTCGATCTCGTCGAGGACGGCGTCGACGGGGTCGCGGTCGCCGCGTCCGTGGCGGTCGACGACGGTGACGGGCACCGCGCCGTCGTGTTCGGGGAGTTCGAGTGTGGTCAGTCCCAGGTTGACGACCACGAGTTCGGTGGCGAGTTGTCTGGCCTCGGTGATTGCTGCGGTGAAGGCGTGGGTTCCTTCTGCGCTGTCGGGTACGGCGACGATGACTGTCATGGCGTCCTTGTCTGTGGGTGTGCGGGGTGTCGG
>NZ_JBHURF010000051.1:0-32642 GCF_042674125.1 Rhodococcus sp. NPDC056960
TCCCCAGCAATAACAGACCGAGCAAACTGTACTGGCAGAGAAACGGGAATGAGCAAGATTGACTGACAAAAAGGACGATCGACTGTCACAGGACATCTGCTGAGTCGGCATCAGATGCACAGAGCCGGGACATCCCTGTCCTGGCTCAGTGGATCTGGCGAGATCGCAGAGGCCGCACCTGCTGCTCGCCAGGTCTATTGAGTCGCCGCGGCGACTGGCGAGCATGGAACTCGGTGCCTCGATTCATTCCCGATCGCGGGTGACCACCTCGGATTCGCCAGGTTCACTGAGCCCTCCGCCAGATAGACCGCCACACTCGCCATATTCAATGAGCCGGCGCCACCTTCACCGAGTCAGGACAATCCCCGATTTGCACCACCACCCCATTGACACGTGGGTTACGCTCCGACTAGCACAACGAAGAGAGCATCGACGGAGCGAATCCCCCGCGTAGGGATATATTTCCGCTCAGGCAACAACCCATCTCACGCGTGTTGATCCGTTCCTTGACCCTCGCGTGCGTACCTGTCCTTGGTGCCATGCCACTGATCTCGCTGGTCTCGCACAACGATCGCGAACCCGTCCCAACGCCGTCCCGCCACCGCCGGCATTCGTTAACGGGTTCAACCGGCAGGGCTCCTCTGAACGAACCGTTCGCCGTTGCCGCTCGCTCGCGGCAGGGGCGGAAGAAATGGTTGCTCCTCCCGTCCGAGTAACGCTGCCGGCCGGGCAGCAGTCAGTTACCCTGGGCCTGGGTTTGCAGTACGAGTTTCGAATGCGCCAACTTTCGACCTCACCTCAGAAAAGTGACGGCCCGGCCAAGGCCATAAGAGGAGGACCTGCCAAGTTCTCCTCGCGAAAACACCGCCGCCAGGGGGTTTTCGTGTCGCTGAAGATCTGCGCTGATGCCCCGAGGCGGGACCGCTTACCCCTTATTGCCAAGGGGTCGGACTTCACCCGGGACGGGCATGAATTCGCCTCACCCTGCCCGAGTGCGCACTTTCCACTACTACCGAGCGGTGGGTGGCCGGCCTTAGTGCCGGGCGCCGATCTTCGGTGTGGCAATAACGTCCGAGTGAGTGTCAGGCCGCCAACTTCTTCATGTGCTCACGCACGGCCGGCACGTATGCCTGAGTCTGGCCGAATGGCGGAATCCCGCCGTAGGTGACGACGGCACCCTCCCCGCCGTTGTAGGCGGCGATGATCAGATCGGTGAAGTCGCCCTTGACGGCTCCACTGTCGTGATGCGGTCGAAGGTAGTCGGCGATGTGGCAGAGATAGCGCCCTTCCGAGGCGATCGCGTCGTACGGATTGAACGGGTCGGCAGCGTTCGGTGGTTCCGCTTTTCCGCTTCGATCTAGACCTGAATCCGTACCGAAAGCCTTCCAGGTCTCCGGCATGAACTGACTCATTCCTTCGGCGCCGCCCTGGTTTACGCCATCGCCCTTGCTGACCGCCGTTTCGTTGAACCCGGACTCTTGTTGAACGATGCCGGCAACCAGAACCGGGCTCACCTCGGGGCACAGAGACCCAGCAACCGAGACTGCGTTGGTGTATTGCGGCGGGATGCTGCCAGGGGCGAACTTGGTCTGATCACCGCCCTCTGGCGGGCACGGCTCAGCGGCGGTCGTACCGCCCGGAGCGCTGCCGTACTTGGTGTCTCCAGTCGGCATCCCGCCGCCCTTGAGTGTCACGTGTACGTGGTCGAAGTGGTTTGCGGTGTAGCCGTGGCGGTCCTCCATCAGCGACCAGTCACCGGTGCCATCCCAGTAACGCTGTTGCCAGATCACGTACTCGACGTTGAGGGCCATTTTGTTCTGTTGGAGGTACAGGGCGATCTTGTCGCCGAGCGCCTTCCCTTGGGCGCTCGCGGAGTCGGGAATCATGATGTCGACCGCGCGCCCGTCGGGGTGGTCCTGGGCGACGTCGTCCGTTGGGCGCCATCCGCCGATGGTTTTTACTTCGGGGAAGGCCACCGCGATTGTGCGCATGACGCGGATCGAGTCGACCTGCATGTGCGCTTCGCTGCCTTTGTCAGCGGGCAGCGGCGGGAGATCTCCACCGGTGGAATCGGTATGTGCGACCAGCTCTGCTGGTCCTCCACTCGACGAGATGGTTCCTTGTTGCTTGAGCCACGCAATGGGATCTACGCCGCCGCCCAGTGACCAGCCTCCGGGGTAGATGCCGAAGTGAAGATGCGGTCCGCTCGACTGTCCTTCGCTCCCCACCTTGCCGATCAGTTGGCCCGCTGTGACCTTGTCTCCGGTGTGGACGAGGACCCCGGACGCCTGCATGTGCCCGTACAGGGATTCGACGATCTGGCCCTCGATGGTGTGCCGGATCCGAATCCAGTGTCCGTAGCCGGCGGCGGGCTCGGCGGCGATGACTTCGCCGTCACCAGCGGCGTAGAACGGGGTGTCCAGTGGTGCTGCGTAGTCCTGGCCGTCGTGCATGCCTCCCGCGCGCAGACCGAAGGGTGAGCTGATTGTGTAGGTGCCTTCGGCCATCGGGACCGCGAGGGATCCGGGCTTGAGTCCCATGAGGCTGCCGCCCCGGGCGTCTGGCACAGGTCGACCGCAGTTCGTGTCACTACCCGTCGTCGCGAGGATGACCAGTATCGGAGCCATCATGATGACCATGGCGAAGGCGGGTATCCCGGCGAGCAGCCACCACCACCTTTTCGGGCTGCCTTCCTGTGTGTCCGGGGTCGACGGTGGTGTGTCGAGGAGCGTCATCAGTGAGCTCGGTGGGCCAGTGCGCTCGGCTTGACTACCGGCGCGGATCCGGACTGCGCGGCGGCAGCGAGCAGCTGAGCAGTCTTCGACGCTGAACCGTTGGGGATCCCTGTTTCAGGAGAGGCTTGTCTGCCTGGTCGCGGGGTGCGGCTCGGTGTTGTCGGCAACATCACCGGCGCCCCAGATGTGGTGGTGAATGCGCGGAATCGGCGACCGTCAGGGCCGCTGGTTGTCGTGGCCGAGGCGCGGACCGGGCCGGGGTTGGGGGCCGGCAACGAGGGGGCGACCCCGATGGGGTGTTTGATGCCGGCCTTGTCCGACACCGCCGTCTTCGACAGTCGACTTCGGACAGCGTCGGCAGCAGCGTTCGTAGCGGCGGTTCCGCGACTGGTCTGGGCACCGACCGGGCCTGAGGTGGACTTCGGGTAGCTGTCGGGGTCGGCGATCGAGTCGACCTTGTTCTTCGCTCGCTTCGCGGTCGAGGAGAGGACCCGTCCGGCAACCAGCACTGCAGCTGCCCCGCCGGTTGCTGCGGTTGACGTGGCTCCGGCTGCGACTTTTCCGGTCGTTGCCGCGGCAGTGCCGGACTTCTTCGCTAGTGCTCCTGCCCCCTTCACCACGGCCTTACCGCCTTGGTACATGTGGCGTCCGTTGGCGGCCATCGCAGCGATGTCGCGTGCTGTGGTGGGCGTTGAGCGACTAATGGCGGTCGGCGCGGCGTTGGGCCGTTTAGCCAGAATTGTTGCCAGGTTGTCCGACATTCGCTTCATTCCCTTGACCGCTCGGCGGAAGAGGAGAAGTGCGGTGACCAGGAAGATGTCGACGAAGAACACTGTGCGGATCAGGTTCGATTCGTCTGCAGCGAAGAGATCCTCGACGACCATGACGTATCCCACGAGGAAGACGATGGCGAAGATCATCTGCAGCAACGCCATTGCGACGTTGGCAATGGTCCGCCAGAACTGCCCGCGCATCGATGGTGCGATGGCGAGGACGACTCCTGGTATCGATTTGATGGCATTGCCGATCGAGACACCTGCGGCGATGATCAATCGGCCGGCGAGGTAGATCGCGAAGGCCATCAGGAGTGCGCCGGCGAAGATCAGGAAGAACAGGCCCATTGCTTGTCCGGGACCGGGGTTGTCGGCATAGGCCTTCATCGGCCCGTCCTCCCCCTCACATGTGGCGATGGCATCTTTGACGCGGTCTTCGGGTTTCGCGTCGGGATTGATCAGGTCAAGGGTTACGCCTGCCCCAGGGGCGATCTCGGAGACGACGTCCTGCGCTTTGTCCGCGAGACCAGGCTCCTTGGGCTTCGCGAGGTACGCGGCGTCGAACTCTTTGACGCATTTCCCGTTGTTTTCCGGGGCATCGAGAACGACTCCGAAGTTGATCAGTTGCGTTGGTTGGCGGATGAACGTGTCGATGAGTTTCGATTCGATCGTTTCGATCTCGGTCTGCGGGTTTCCGCTGGTATCACCACCGTTGGCGAGCCCTGAGGCGACTTCCATGCCGGCATCTCGCGCCGACAGCACCAGCCCGTCGTCCCCTAGGACGCGATCGACCGGGTTCGAGAGAACGCCCACGGCCGCGGCCGCGATGACGCAGGACATGAGGAGCTCGTAGATTCCGGTGGAGAATCGGCCGCGGATGATCCAGATGGCGACGCTGAGTCCGGCGACTGTGAGCATCAGCGGGGTCAGCGTGAACTGGTCGGTGATGGAGGTGACCGAGTCGGCGATGGTGCGCACGGGCGTGAGGATCAGCTCGAGCCATTCGAACGAGAGCACCCAGGTGATGAACCAGATGGCCGTTGCCATCAGGAAGCGGAAGACCTCGTATTCGAGGGTGATGATGTACGCCCAGATCATGCGCCAGCCGCCGCCCACCGAGGCGTTGCCTTTGTCGATGGACAGGAAGTAGCCCCACGCGTCGATGCCGTGCGAATCTTTCAGATTCATCCAGGCGAAGAACGGGCTCGCACCGCCGCCGCCGGCGGGATCGGCAACAGCCGGGGTGGCCACGATCATCAAGATGGCGCCGGCCGCGTGCCAGCCGGCGATGACGCGGATGAGTAGCCGGCTCCACCAGCGTGCCCACAGCCAGCGGGTTACTGGACGGGTCAGGTGGATCAGTGCGGTCAGCCAGGATTGTGGAAACCATGCGGTGACGAGCCACAGCAGTGAGCGTTTGGCCGCGGCGCGGACACTGAAATACTCCCGGGGTCCGGGGGCGCCGACCACCTCCCGTTCACGGGAGGACGCCGCGGCCGCGGTCATGCTTTCCCCTGCTTGTTGTCCTTCGGAGTGGTCGACACTGCACTTCGGCGAGACTCGGTTGCCGGCAGCAGCGTCTTGATACGGCCGACGTTTCCGCTGCCATCGCGCATGTAACCTTCACCGCGGCGGTGAGGTTCGACGTATTTGTCTTTGCCGGTTACCGGGGCTGTCTGTTCCATGTACTGCTTGACCAGTCCGTAGTCGTCCGGGTCGAGGCCGAGCCATTCAATGGCGCGCTTGGCGAGGGTTTCGTCTGTATGACGGTGCGCGATGCGGGTCTTGATCAGTCCGCGCAGCTTCGGGGTGCCGAACGCGCAGTCCTGGTCGCCGAGTCCCACGGCGGCAGAGGACTTGCGGCCCTGCAGCACGAAGTCCTCGACGATGTCGACTCCGTCGTCGGCGCCCAGGAGGTGGTGGGCCTCGTCGACGAGGAACAACGCCATCTGGTTGGGGTCGGCGAAGCACTGTCCGCGGGCGACCTTCGCGATCAGGGTGTACACCGCGTGACCGAACCGCTTCTCCAGCGGCAGGTTCTCGTAGAGGTGTTGTTTCTCGGTCTGCAGCTGGGTCGGCAAGTCGACCTTGTGGGTGCGGAAAATGATGCCGGGAGCAGTAATGGGCAGCGGGGGTAGATCTTTGCCGAACAGTGCCGCCGCGTAGGTGCGGCGGGCGTAGACGTTCATTGCTTCGCCGAGATCTTGGGCGTGGGCGATCGGGCAAGCACCGGACAGGAGGTGTTCGGTCAGCTCGCCCAAACCCTGGTAGGGGTGCTCTGCGCGGTATTCGGGCTCGATCACTTTTGCCAAGGCGATGCCCAGGTCTGAGGATGGCTGGATCCGGAGCAGTGTCAACAGCACGGACTGGGCCATTTCTGCTGCGAGTCCGGCCTCGAAGATCCTTAGTGGATCCATGCTGTATTCGGGTTCGACGAGGTCGACCACGACTGCCTCGGTGACGGCGCGGGCCCAGTTGGCGTACTCGCCGAGATCGCTTTGGTCGATGCCGATGACCTGCCCCCCGCAGTCGACGACCTGGCCGGCGATCACCTTCATGGTGACCGACTTGCCCGATCCGAGCTCACCGGTGACCGCGAAGGATCCGGACTGGTCGCGCAGGGACTTTCCGGCGACGTCGTGGTGAACCACACTGATCCGAGAGGTGGTGATGTTCAGTGCCAACAGCGGACCGCTGCCATCGCCGAGATCGTTGCGAATGAACGGCATGTACGCCGCGAAATGCGTCGATGTGGTGATCTGCGCGAACTCGCGGACGATCTTCGAGGTGGGGACGCCAGGCAACATCGCCCACCACAGGTCTTCCTGGTAGCCGACCGGCGCGACCACCTTGTATTCCTGCTGTTCGAACGCTTTCACCAATGCCTTCGCATCAGCGAGTGCACGCTCCTCGGAATCAGCTGCTACCGCGAACAACGCCGTCCAGGCAACCTCGACCTCATCGCGGTTCGTCTCAAGCAACGAGGTGTATTCGGTCAATGCGGCGGCAGCGAGGTCGAGAACACCTTGGCCGCCGGCCAACTCTCCTTCCCGCTGTTCGTACTGCTCCTTCAGGTTCTCGCGCGCGCGCTTGTTCGCTCGCATGACATCGGCACCGGCGGTGACCTTGAGCCGTACGGCGAAATCGACATCGATATCGCCGAAGTCGTCAGCGAGGGTGAAGAACTCCGAGCCGGGGAAATAGACGCCACCGGCGGGGGTGTCAGCGAGCGCGAGGAGCACTTGGTAGGAGGCAGGGTGGTCGACGAATTCGTATGGCTGGTCGACTTTCAGGACCCGACTGAACGTCGGGACCTTGCCTCGCCAACCCGAAGCCTTTTCTCGATCCGATTGGGCGCCCTCGTCGATCCGGCATGCGGACAGGGCGGCACCTGACTTTGCTCCTGGCGTCACGGCTGCGTCCGGCAGGTCAGGGTCGACATGCAGTCCGCGCGTCATCGCGTGCTGCCACAGCCACACCATCTGAGCGGGAGTGGCAGGTTGCGCAGCGAAGACACCGGGGATGTCGGCCATGATCCGGCTGGCCTGCCGGACCCGAGCCCGGATCTCATCGTCGTCAATTGCGGTCCGCGGCAGCCCGATGTAGTCGGAGAGTGTGGTCCAGGCCGAATGAGCGGCGGCCTTGACCTGATCGACGACCTTGGGAGTGGTCAGCGGAATGCTCAGCCAGTAGATCCTCTGCCCCGGGCGGTATAGCTCGATCGAGTCGAGAGTCGCTTCGCATTCGGTTGCCCAGTCCGGGTGTGCATCGAGATCGACGCCTTCGGTCATTCGGGAAACGACGGCTTCGGCGCTCAACGATGCTGCGATGCCCATCAACAGTGACTCGCCCGGAAGGGCGCGGACGAGCATCGTGTGCAGGGTACGAGCAGTGCGCTTGTCCACGTCGGGGCGGTAACCGTAGTCGATGCCCGTGAGAACGTAGTCCGCCCAGACAACGCCAGACTTCGTCCACCGGATGTTCGCGGCCATTGACAGTGTCGGCTGTTCCATAGTGGCGGTGCTTTCTACTCGGAGGTGCCTGCAGCAGCCAGAGCGAGGAGTTCCTTGACGCTCGATCGGCCGGCGCGATGGGTGGGCCCGCTTGCCGGTGTGGGCACCGGAGCGGAGGTCTGCGGTCGTGGTGCGACCGGTTCCGCCGATGCGGTTTCGGTGACCTCGGCGGTGGCGATGTGCACGGCCTGCGGGACGACCGTGGCGCTGAGTTCGGCGGCCGTGGGGTCGGCAGTGATGTAGCCACTCGGACGCACGAGGTGGGGTGGCCGGATGGTCACCCGGCGGCCGTTGATCTGGATCTTGGCACCGGCCGGCGCGAAGGCTGCGGCGCAGATTCCCTGTGCCACTGAGGCGGGGCTCCGGCCGGAAAACCGGAGTTTGCCGACGACAAAGACGGTGCCCAGTGACCAGAAGGCGAAGAATCCGACGTTCCAGGAAATGCTGTCCCGAAGCCACAGTGGATGCAGGAGCCACAGGAGCCCACCGACGATTGCGCCGCTGACTGCCTGCGGAACGGTATAGGGACCGAACGGCAGCTTCTTTCCGTCAGGTGTACGCCCGATCAGTTGCGGCACCTTGCGAGCGCGGGTGAAGTTCTTGATGACTTCCCCGGTGGTGCGCTCGTCGCTCATCGCAGCACCGGCCCACTCGTGACTTCATGCCGGCGAAGCCGCGAACCCGCTTCCGCGGTGCTGGCTACATCGAACATTGGAGCCCTCCTTGTAGAGGTCGGTCGCGCAATGAGGTCAGTGCCGACAAGGCGTCTTTCAGCCGGTGCGAGCGAGCGGAGATCACACGGGAAGGTCTAAGCCGGAACTCGGCTCGGCCACGATGTGCACCGCGGCGGGAGCGCTCTCCAACTCCTCACCTGTCGAGTCCTTCAGGACGTCCATGTTGAAGACGACCCACAGTGCTGCACCGCCGATGAGCGCTGAGGTGATGAGTCGGGCAACTGTGAATGAGGCCATGAGATTCTTGAGAAGGAAGAACAAAACGAGGCAACCGGCAGCCGACTGGAGGAGCAGCTTGCCATCGCTGGTGAACTCCTGCGCCTTGTCGAAAAGTCCTACGGCAAGTACCGCGTTGTGGGGATCGGTGGCTGCGAGCGCAATGGACATGATGGGCTACCTTCCGGATGAATGAGGATCGGTTCCTGACGGGGAAAAGAACGGCACGTCGCCGGCAGTCGGCACTGAAAGTGCGGGGGTCGACCCTGATTCAGACGAGGCGGGAACCTGACCTGAATCAGATGAAGCGGACTCCGGGGCACTCGCACTTGGTGGGATCGAGCGCGGTGCGGTCGTTGACGAGGATGGTGTCCGGGGTGCCGCCGGCGGGTACAACGGCGTTGCATCAATTGCGCTGACCTCCCACCGACCGCCGCGGGATGTCATCGTCAGCGCGTACTGCCCACTGACCGAATCGACCTCGGTGACTTTCTGCGCTGCCGTCACCAGGAGGCGCACCACATCACCGTCAGGCAGCGGTACCGATGCACTGGCAGCACTCAGGTCTTCCGACGAATAGACATCGGTGATTGCCACGCTGCGATACGGCGCCGGAACAATCGGTGCGATCGAAACCCCCGGCGTGAGATAGCGGGCTACTTCCCCGTTGCCGGTCAACATCGCGGACAGGAACTCGTGAGCGGACGTGGCGATGGGATGGTTGGCGACCCGGTACTTGTAGCCCAGCGTGACGTCGATCGAGGTCGACGGTTCAGCTACTTCGGCGGGGAGTGCGGCGGCCCTCACGCCCGCTTCGGTGACCACAACCGGCACCTGAAAGTAGCGACGAACTGTGGCCGCATTCGCGTCCGAGGCGGCTCGAACTGACACCGAGACCGTCACCGCGTATGTCCGTGACTTCTGCTCGTAGTCGATCGACGCGACGGCCGGATCAGTCGCGGCAAACAACGGCGCAGTCGGAAGACTGGGGCTTCCCGAGACGAAATGATCGAGTTCTTGTTCATTCCCACGCGATGCCTGGAGCCAGGCAACGACGAACTGCCGAGCAAGATCTTCGGCTTTCGCTTGACCGATTGTGTCGACCTCTGCGGTGTCTTCGGCGGCGTTGTCGGTGAGGTTCGAGGTGGGCGAGGATCCGAAGACGACGAGGATCAGGGCAACTATTCCGGCGCCGAGTGCGGCGAGGATTCCTGCCTTGAGAAGCCCGGTGGTCCACACCTGCCGAAGACCCCACTGTGCACGCTCCGCGCGCGCCAACTCCTCGGCTTCGTCGACAACGGAGTCGACGCCATTTTCAGTCGCGGGATCGGTCTTGCTCTTGGGGCTGCGGCCGAAGTAGTTGATTTTCGCGAGGTCGATTTTCATCGGATGCCGGCTTCTGTCGTCGGATCGGACGTTCTGCAATCGGGGACGGAATCCGCGATGTCGAATGCGGACGCCCGCGACAGCGCGGCGCGCGCGACTGGCGCTTCGACGAACACCAACAGCCACAGCGAAGTGCTCGCCTCTTCATCGAGAGGGTTCACCGCCAGGGCTGCCGCGATTCGGCGGATCTCCTCGGTGACGGCGTGCACGTAGCCGAGATCGTGCAGCTGGGCTTGCAGCGAGTTGTCGAGCTCGTGCATCCGGTCCTCCTGGCGACTGGGGTGTGGAAGAGCGCCACACAGAAAAAGTGGGCTTCTACTTGGAGGAAGATCCTGGTCCGGGGGCTTGAGTGACATCGCTCGCGAAACTTTGTTGAAGTTTTCTCTGCAGTCACCAAGGGGTTATTGCCTCAGCCGAAAGAGCGCACGTGAGGGGCACTCCCTGCCCACCGCCGCACAGCCGAAACCGTCACGGCAACAACGCCCTGGCAATAACGACAACCCCTCCGGCAACAACAAACACACAGGTCAGAGGCAATATCCGGTTGCTGCACTGGGCGCGAGACCACCTCGCCCGCGCCCAGAGGAGACCGATCGTGGAAACGTCCACCCACGCACCCACCGCCACCACAGCTTCACCGGCCACGCCGGTTCGCAGCACCGCGCAAACCAATCTGTACAGCCGCCTGAACACCGAGTGGATGTACCTCTGCGCTCGCCCCGCCGCCGAAGTCTTGACGTGGTCGGTGAGCCAGGCCGCGCTCCGTGAGGTGACGGATCTCAACGATCTCGCCGCAGCGCACCGCCGAGATCGTGATGGTGTGCTTCTGGCGCTGCTGACACTGCACCAGGAAGGAAGCGCCCTTGCCGGGCGAGCGCTACTGCAGCTGATGCTCGGCAAGCTCATCTCCCTGACGCGCCACGCACGGGTCAGTGGGCACGATCGGTATCACGCGTGCGATGAGAGAGCGGCCTCCACAGTGGCCACGTTCATGTCCCTGATCGCCACCTACAGGCCATCCGGTGAGAACGTCTACGCGGCGCTCTTCCTGCACACGCTGAAGAAGATCACGCGCGAGGAAACCTTCGCCCACGAGATCCCCGCCTCCGATGTCATCGACGAGTCCGACAGTGCTGAGAACGAACCGGAAGCGGACATCTCTGCTCCGGCTCTGCTCACCTGGGCGGTCGAAAAGAAGGTCATCAACGACCTCGATCGCACCCTGATTCATCGGGCATACCTCCAGCAGACCGATTGCGACCTGGCCGTGATCGCCGCGGAGATTGGGATGACTCCGGCAGCGCTTCGCCAGCGGCTCTACCGCGCGGTCACACGCATTCGCAAAAGTGTCGTCGCCTCCAACCCGCCGCCTTCTCGACCCCGGTTTGCACGCGGTCGTCGTCGGACTGCAACAACTACTGCGGCGATCTGATGACCCGTTCGCTCGCGCCTCTGTTCACCGTCATGGTCTTCATTGCGGCGGCGTTTCTTCTGACCGAAACGTCCTTGCTCCTCGAAGCGACGCGAGGATTCGATGCTGCACTCACCCACCCCACAATCGCTCGTCCCGGACTGCTCGCCGAGTCCTCGCATGTGATGAGCAGAGTCGCTCTCACTGTCGCTGACTTTCTCCCCCGCGACATCACCACTCATATCGACAGCGGTGGGGTCATCGTGCCGGCGCTGTATCGCTGACGAAAAGAGAACACTCATGACGAACCTTTACACACCAACTTCTGCGGGCGGTCGCGCCAACGACAGCGGCCGGGGTGCCCTGCTCGTCGCCTCCCTGCTCGCTGCACTCCTCGCCTCGCTCATCGCGGTTGGGTCGCCAAGTCAGGCCGGGGCGGCGCCGGCATCATCGGGCTGCCCGGCAGTGGAAGTGGTGATGATGCCGGGAACATTCGAGACGGACTCGACCGCTAATCCTGACGTCGCGAAAGGTCTGCTCAAGCAGGTAACCGATCCTCTTTCCCAGCTGTTCGGTAGCGCCATCAAGATCACCTATCCGGCGTACGAAGCGTCCGCCTTCAACAAGGGCAAGACCTATGGCACCAGTAAGGCATCTGGTATCGCGGCCGGCGCGCGCGTGATGCAGACCCGTGCAACGCAATGCCCGAACACTCTGTTCGCACTCGGCGGCTACAGCCAGGGTGCGGATGTGGCCGGCGACTTGGCATGGTTGATCGGACACGACAAGGGTCCGATCCCGGCAGTGAAGTTGATCGCTGTCGGTCTTATTGCCGACCCACGGCAGAGTTCGAATAGCGACAACACTCTCGTCGGTCCTGCCGTCGACGGTGTTGGGATCGCGGGGGCCAGGCCGGGCGGCTTCGGAAAGACAGCCGCAGTCACGCGTTCGTACTGCGCCCCCGACGACCTCTACTGCTCGACCAACGCCGGCAAGGATGGATTGCTCGCAGGACTTGGACGAGTGCTTGCGCAGCCTCCGACCGCTTCCGGCCCGCAGCAGAGCGATGGATCTCATCCCACCACCGCGGGTCTGCAGAACGCCTTGGTGTCCGACTACTCGAAGGTCAATCTTCCGGGACTGGCCGGCAACATCGAGACCCTGCAGCACCAGCTGCAGTCCAGCGCTCCGGACCTCGAGAGCATGGCATCGGCGGCGAAAGATGTTGCCAACACCCTTGTTCCGGTGGCCGATACGACCAGCTGGGTCACCCAGAATCCAACCGTGGAACAGACGCTCAAGACTGCGGACGCATCCACTCCCGAATACGCCGCCGGCCAGATCGTCGACAAGGTCAAAGGCATCGACCTGAGGAGTGCATTTCAGGCCGCGGACACCATCGCGCAGACGGTTCAGAATGCCTCCACACCAGATCAGGTGCAGCAGCTGCAGACGTCGGTGGACATCTTGTCCACTCAGGTCTCCCCCTTGGCCGCTACTCCGGCTGATGGTCTGTCACTCGCGGCGGACGCACTCTCGATCATCAAGCCGAGCGTGCTCATCAACCAGGTCACACATATCGGGACGAACGCATTCGACCTCGCCAACAACATCCCTGCAGTCCTCGACATCTTGTTCACCCGGATCCCGCACATTGTTCTCGATCCAGGTCTCGATCCGATGGCCAAGGTCAAGGCAGTCCACGCCGAGTTCGACCGCATCAATCTCCTGTTCGAGCCACTCATCAAGCTCGCCGCCGGGCTCGACTACAAGACCGCGGCGGCCCTGATCGCGATGATTCCCGACCCATCCGGCGCCGCACAGATCATCTCGATGATCGTCGGCCTCGTCGGGAATCTCGACATCATTGGTATGGCGAACACCGCCGGCGAACTCCAAAAGCAGCTCTGGCACGCCATCGAGACCGGCGACATCATCGGAGCCGGCCTCGGCGCACTCCCCCACATCCTCGACTTCGCGAAGATCGCGGTGGGCACACTCAGCGGTGGCCAGAAGACCGAGGCGTCCAAGCTCGGTTCGGTGTCTGCGGCCACGACGACCGGACAGCAGATCACTCAGCAGTCACAGGCTGGGGACCTTGGAGGGCTCGCCTCGAGCCTCACCGCCTTGGCAGGCTCTGACGGTGCAGACGCCCTGTCCCAGATCGGTGCTGAAGGGCTGAAATTCGCCTCATTCATCAGGTCCGGAACTCACCAGAACTACGGGGAGCTCGTCGTCGATGCATCAGGCACTACGGCCCTGCAGGACATGACCAACCACTTCCGCAATCCGATCGCCAAGGCCGTGGCGTAATCAGTCGTACCGAATCCGAACGGCCAGAGAAGGGTCTCGCCAAGTGCCGGCGGGCCCTTTTCGCCGTTTGGGGCACCGAAGGCCCCCGCCTGTCACACCGGCGGCACCTACTGGGTCCATGCCAGTTTCAAATCACTGACCTGAACCCCTCTGTCCGACGGATTACCGTTTTCTGTGTCGACCAAGAATGACGCGGAAATCGAGCTGCACGACGGCCAACCAGAATAGTGATCGCTGGGTGCTGAGATTGATTTGGTTCGTTCCTGCAGGAGTTCATCAGCGCAGGCGATCGAGTTCCCGTGCGTACAGGCTTATTGTCTGCAGGAGTATCTCGTTGCGTTCCCGAAGCCCGAGCACTTCTCTACGGAGCATGGTCCCCTCGTCATTGCCCTTCGCTGATGACTCCTCAGAGAGGGGTTCTGCTTCAGGCGCTTTCTGCGCTTTGACGGTCCACGTGCGCAAAGTTTCGGCCGGCATACCGATCTCCTGTCCGTTGGCCTTCGTCGCAAGGTAGGTCGAGTCGTAATCGCCCAGGCGGAACTGTCGGGTGTGGATCGATGACCGGTCACCGATCGGTGCCCCGACGTCCGGCTGACGGTGATCTCAGTTACCACGTGGCGGCATGGTGTTCGCTGGTTGGGTGTGCAACGTCCATTGCGTGCCGTCGTGCCACCGGACAAGGCTCGCGTCTTGCTGGTCCTGGTACCAACCAGCAGTGAGACCCGGCGCCGGCGCGACGACAACGTGCACGGGGGTAGGACGTCTGTCGCCGAGCCTGACGAGAGCGCGGACCACGAGTACTACGAGTGCGGCGATGCCGAGCACGAAGACCCAGAAGATGACCTGAATTCCTGAGACGTCAACGCCGACTCCGGATGCCAAGAGGATGATGGCGGCAATACTGCCCAGGAACCATAGAATCCCGCGCATACGTCTACCTTGTGCATCGGTCATGGTCTGCCGTCTGGGTCCGCCGATGCTCGGCGCCGCTTCCGGACTCGCAGTCTGGCTGGCCGACGGGATGGCACGAGTTTGCTCCGTCCACTCGGAGCCGGTGTACCAGCGGACGAGCCGTGGGTTCGCCGGATCCGGATACCAGCCTGGCGAAGTGGGAGTCGTCACCCGCGCATCACATCAGACGAAATGGTTGTGCGGTATCCATTGCGCGAATGTATTCGCCGTTGCGAAGAATTCGTTTGAGCTGCGCTCGGTTCTATCATCGAGCCGCCAACGAACTTCTCGTTGTGCACAGCGGGCCAGCTGAAGGCGCGTGAGCCCGGCAGTATTTGGTACGCCCCCAGGCCGCACCTCTCACGCGAAGCAGTCCAGGAGCGCAGCTACCCTGCACGCCATGGCTCCCCCTTCACCGTTTGAAGACCATGGTCGCGATCTGTTCGTCGCACACGTGACGACGTCAGGAAGCGGTGACGGTATTCCCCAGGTCAAGGACACCGCTGCCATCAACATGAGCACCCGAAGGTACTGGAACATCACCTTTCCGAGTCACGGCGAGCTCGCAGCAGACGAATGTGCGGTACTCGGTCTCCGGACTCTCGCGAGGAGCATGGAGGGGCACATCGCCGGCGGATGGATTCCACCCCGACACGCACACGCAATTGCTCACCCGACTGTTCGCTGAGGTCAACCTCTCCCCCACCTGGTATCAGAGCGCTGATATCAGGCAATTGACAGCTGGCGCTCTAGCGGTACTACCGACACACACCCACTGCATAACAGACTTGCAGCCTCTGGGGCGTTTCGGTCAGGAACGCCCGCCACAGCGCCGCTCAGATGGCAAAGGAAGCCGCCGCTCGCTTCAGCGCGCTCGAACATTTCGCAGCTGCGGCTCGGACTGCCAGTGTCAACCCGATGACGAACTGAGAGCCAGATGCTCCGACGCGATCTCCAGATCCCACCGCGAATCCTCGGATTCTTCCGGCGCCTTCGCGGTCGTCACATTGCAGGGTTGTGGGTTCTTGCGGCCCCTCTCGTCAGCGCGATCGATGGTGTCGCCGCGACCGGGACGACCGTCCACTCACTTCTGGCCGTCCCCGTCGCTGTTGCGCCGATGATTGTCTCCGCGCTCTGGGCGGTCGCGAACAAGAAGTAGGGCTCGTCGGCGCTACTCTGCCGCCTGTATGCGTTCGTCGTCCCCGAAGAGGTACCCCGTCAGGGCCGCTGTGATCAGATGCGACCGCGACTTCGCGGCAAGATCGATGACAAGTTGATCGATGACGTCGAAGTCCGCCTTGAACAGGCGGTATGTCACTTGCGTCTCGGCATCGTCACGTGACGTTTTGGCGCGAATGCCTCGGGGTGCGAAGAGCCCTCCCCCGATTCGGCCACCGGGATACAACAACTCGGGCAGACGGTCGTGCGTCGCCTCGATCGCGACAATGAAGATCTGACCGTTGGTCATTCCTGTCTGCTCGCGAAGCTGCTCGAGTTTCGCGTGGCACTTTGCCGGCACTCGAACACTGGACGACTTCCCTCCGCTGTCCAGATCCGTCACCACGGGCCTTCGTTCGGGTGGCGCTTCTCGAGACGGCTCGTCAACTCCCGAATCCTCCCCACCCTCAATGAACTGGGATGCGATGTGTTCGACCGATCGAGCAGCCGGTGACCGAAAGGTCGAAGCTAACGGACGGTGTCCCCCGGTGGCTTGAGGTTGACCATGTTCCTGCGTCACGACGATGTACTCCGATGCTGAACAGGGAGCGAGGCGCGCTCGCTCGAACCCAAATGATCTTGATGTGCTTTATACAGCCCGCCCTGGACTACTTCGACCAACAGTCCAAACGACCAACAGTGCATGAAGGGCGCGCTTTCAACGTTAAACGTGACGTTGTAAGAAGAACATAGACCAACACTGACATACGCCGAAGAGAGTAGCGCAACTTCGCGTGAGCGGTATCGACAGATGTTGTGCAATCGGTCTCAATAGCGCCCCAGACGCATCCCATAATCGTCCCAGTTTTGCATCTCATTGGTTTGCTAGAACTATGGGACAGCTTATAGTCACGTTGACTTGGACTAGTACCAATTGTGGGACGCTGTTGGGATGCTTCGTGAAGGATTTTGGGAGAGCTATGTAGCACTAGTTGCGCGTTTCTCTAGATGCTTTGATTGTCATGCTCGGTATCTACGTGTTGTGCGCTAGAGCTCCGCCTTAAAAACGTTTGGGACGATTGCATAACTATGGATGACACACCTATCGCCCGATGTCATCATGTTCGTATGACGGTGCCAAACGGTGAGGGCCTCGAGCTTGGCCGCCCGTGGATCGAAGATCTGCGCTGGCACCGCGATCAATACAGACAGTCTCGCTTTCAATGGAGTGGCAGTGATGCGCTCCTCGCGGCTACAGAATTCACCCACGGGCGCCAGGACTTCACCTCACTGATGGATCTGCGCGAGCTGAATCAGGGCCGGCGCGCTGCCACTGAGTACGCCGCAGTCTGCCAACGCGCGTTCGGAGAGGCTGTAAGGCAGGCGCGTCGGTCCATCTGCCCAACTTCCTGGGTCCCCGTTTCCATCGAACTGGACTCGACAGTCGACGACTGTTCGGTCAGCTCTCACTTCGCGACCTGGTCGAGCGCTGCAGATAGAACAAACACCCAGGTGGATCGGGTTCAACGGATTGTCGACGGCCTCTACTTCTCGAACCCATTGATCCGGGCCTGGGAGCTCAAGCAGCTCTGGGACCTGTACACGGCCGCCGAGAACATTCTCGAGGACACCTTGATCGACCTCGTTGTCGAGCTCGACGGACATCGTCGAGCTCAGGACATTGCCGATGCGATCGGCGTCTTCACCGCGGCGGGCCTCAGTCATCGGATAGACCTCCAACGAAGCCAGCGCGGCGTCGTCGGTGATCCCCGCAGAACACCGCATCAGTACAGGTAGAGGCCCTCTTCACGCATGTGTTCACGCAAAGGATTCCCCATACATTCACGCGCGTAGACCATCCCGACGGGACATTTGCCCTGGGCCGCACTCGACGTTCGATCCGCAGAGTTTTCCGCTCGGGTGCCAGTGCGCTCTCACGCACTGTGCCTAGCACCGAATTACGGCACCCTGTCACGTATCTGATTCGGTTCACCCGCTCGCGCTCGAACCAGCAGCGGCGCACGTAGCTGCTCACGTCTTACAACCAGTGGTGTTGCCCGCATTGACGACAGGATCAAGTTCACGCGCACGTACCGGCATTGCCTCCCGTGTCTGATCACTCACTCAAACACGCGTTGTTACCGGCATGCAGTCACGTGCAATCCGTCGCGGTTAATCACGCCCACTTCCACGTAGGTTGTCCCGCTCCGCATCCTGCATGACATCATGCCTGGCTTCACGTAGTTCTTCACGCATGATGTCCCGTTGTTATTCTTGCTGCTTCACACGCGTTATCCACTGCATACCGTCACGTTGTATCTCCCGCTTGTCGCCAGGCGGATTCACATGCATGAAGACCCGTGTTGCTATCTGCAGTTAGGTCCGCGTATTTTCCCACCTGCCTACACGCCTGGTGCTACGCCAGTTAGCATGCTTGTTCTCACGCTGTCGGCCACGCCTGTTCACGCGCATGTTTTCACACCGGCAGCCATGCCTGTTAACACGCCTATCAGCACGCTTGTCATCACGCTTAACTCCACGCTTGACTACCCGCCTTGCCTCATGCGGTTGACCCCGTAGCATCTCACGCGTTTGCTCACGCAGATCTACCTACGGTTCACCCCGCGTGGCATACAGCAAGTTGTCCAGGAATCCTGCTAGCTTCACTGGGAACCACTCGTCACAACCAAAGTCCAATGGGAGAACTGCCATGTCCATGCATGTCGTCGAGACCTCAACTGCGGAGCAGCAGGAACTGCCGGTGTCGTTCGGATTCTTCAACGGCAAGGGGGGAGTGGGAAAGACAAGCTGTGCCGCCAACTGCGGCGGACTCCTTGCCGCCGCCGGATACCGAGTTCTGATCGGTGACTTCGACCCCCAGGGGAACCTGTGCCGCGATCTGGGCTACGACAAGCGAGACGGATCTGAACTGTTCACCGCGCTCCTGCAAGGGTCCGCGCCTCCGATCGTCCACAATGTCGGGGGCCGCGAGAATCTCGATGTGGTGCCGGGTGGTCCCGCGATGTTCGACCTGGCGGCCGTCATGGTTTCCCGGCAGCAGCGTCAGGGTGGTAAGCGGCTCGGACAGCTCGTTCGCGCCATGCTGCTGCAGGTTGCGCACAACTATGACGTGATCATCTTCGACACTCCGCCCGGTGATTTGACCATCATGGAGGCACTGATGGAGGTCGTCCAGGCTGTGGTCATCCCAGTCAGGGCGGACGACGCAAGCCTCGACGGGTTGGAAACGATTGCCGGCCAGTTCTCGGCGACACGGGATGGTGATCCAGACCGTAATCTGCCGGCTGTCAACCCGCGGCTGCAGTTGGCAGGTATTTGCTTGTTCGGTGTGGGCTCGCGTTCAACCAAGCTCACGGCGAAGATCCGTCAATCCGTCAACGAGATGATCGGGGATGCCGCCCCGATCTTCGAATCCCGGATCCGGACGATGGAATCTACTGCCTATGATGCCCGACGGGAGGGCTTGTTGGTCCATGAGCTGGAACAGCAGACCGAAGTCGCCAAAGTCGCACGTTTCGCCGCTTTGAAGAAGGGCGCCAAACCGACGGATCAGATACTTTCGCGCAATGCGTCCGGGTTGGCCGAGGACTACGCAGAACTGACACGCGAAATCCTCGTGCGCCTGTCGACCATCAGCGAGGAGGTGGCTTCGGCATGACCGAAACCAGCACTCCCCGTCGCAAGAGCCTTGCCAGTGCTTTCGCTCCGAAAGGTAACCGAGCGGAGGGTTTGGCCGGCCTCCTTCCGACTGCTGGCAGCCCCACCCAGCCGCGGCGCCCTACCCCGGTCACCGAGGTAGAACCAGCCGCGGAGGAGACTCGGCCTGTCGAGAAGGCGCCTGCAGCGCAGGAGCCGCCACAAGCTCAGGCCGAATCACCCGCGCCTACTACTGCGGTGCCCGTGCCAGTTCGCTCCGAGTCGGTCAGTAAGCCAGAACCAACCCCACCACCCACACCCACCGAGAAGCAGGCTCCCATTTATGAGCCTGCCCCGGACCCGACCCCGGTCACCGACGATGATGTCGAACCTTCGACGGAAATTGGGAAGGTGACCGTGACGGCTTACCTGGATCGCGCCACGCGTGATGCACTGCAGAGCCGCGCGGCCGAACGTAGATGTGATCACGCTGATGTCGTTATCGAGGCCTTCGATTCTGTGGGGATCGCGGGACTTCGCAGCCTGTTCCAACCGGTGGCCGGGCGATCCGCAGCCGGGATCCCGGTGCATCAGGAGCCATTTGCGGTCAAGGGTCCCGTTGAGACGTGGTTCCGGTTCACGACGGCTCAGCGGGAGTGGCTTGACGCTCAAGTGAAGGTGGTCGGGTCGAAGTCCCGGAGCCGGCTTCTCGCTGGTGTCTTGTCGCTGCATCTTCAGACGGCGTCTCGCTAGTGACGATGGGGTAGGGCGACGGGGGAGTAGAACCTCGCCGCCCTACCTCTCAGTCGATTCCCGACAGCTCAGCGGTGGTGCACGCGAAGGCACTTCGGGTGTCTTTGAACCCACTCCCCACCCCACTCCCCACCCCACTCCCCACCGTCGTGGGGAGTGGTATTTACCGTTTGATCAGGTATTTCTTCCCACTCCCCCCACTCCCCACCGATTGGCCCCACAGGTCACACGTAGGGGTAGTTGTTCATCTGAAACCGCGGTCGGGCGAGTTTGGTCAAACAGTCCATGCTCCGCGGCATGATGCGGCGACGAAGATCTTGTTTCCCATCTGTCACACAGCATTGGGTCGAAGGATCTTCCTCTAACCAGAAGCGGATTTTTGGTGAAGGTGAGGGGATGCACGATGAACGGCGACACACCGACAACACGACCTTCGACGTTTCCGAAGCAGTTTCTGTTTAGGCTCATCGCATGGGACGGCCACACAAGGGAACGCGCAAGTGCATATCAGTTCGTGCACCCCTTCAACAGCACAGCTTCTACGAAGCACGCGCCGAAGAGCTCGGACTTGAGCTCGGCGACTACGCCCTGCTCGTCATGGCCCGTGCGTACAACCTGGATGTCCCCGACTACATCCTCAAGAAGTTGGACCCGGAAAAACTACGGGCTCACGACGAGCGCTATGCGGTCTGCGAATCGTCCGACAACGAACTTTCAATCTCGGCATGACCTGGCCATAAATAGCGAAAGACCCCCACTGCTTGGCGGCCTGCGGGGGTCCTTCGATCCGTTGATTACGAACTGAGTCCTGGAGGGGACCTTGTTCATAAATACGAGTCCTGGAGGGGACCTGTGCCCATACTAACCCGGGCCGCACCGCGCTTGCCAGATCTCCTGGCGCGTGTGTCTGAGGCGGCTTCGTGACTGCTATCACTACTGGAGCCAACGAGAAGGGTCGGATGTCGTCATTCGACCGGGTTCGTGCTGCTGCCGAACGCAATGGCGGGGTGACCGAACGCGGCTCTACCCAACTGATGGCACGGTGCCCGATACATGGCGACCGTCACGCGTCGATGTCAGTGACCTGGGTCGATGGGCATCGGGGAGGAATGGTGCTGCTTCACTGCCACGGCTGTGAAGCTCCCGTCTCGGAGATCGCCGACGGCCTCGGGTTGTCGATGACCGATCTCTTCGACGAACCGCTGTTTGGTCGCGACGCGCTCACACGCGTAGGCCGATCTCCGCACCAACGTGGTGCTGGGCGGCGTAGACCGAAGGGAGGACGACTGCCCGCCCGAATCGCGTTTCCAGACGTAACACCGGACGCGCAACACCGGTGGGATCGGGTCAAAGTCTACCCGTACGTATCAGCCGACGGTGCCTTGGTCCAGGAAGTGATCCGAGAGGAATGCACGAGCTGTGAAGCTGGCCGGCACAAGCAGTTCCGACAGATTTTCGTGGATGCCGCAGGGACCCGGCTCAAGCGTAAGCCGGAGGGTTTTGAACCGGTCTTGTATCGACTACCGGAACTGCTGTCGGCAATCTCGAGCCATTCGCCTGTGTGGTTACTCGAGGGGGAGAAGGATGTCGAGACAGCCGAGTCGCTTGGACTGGTTGCCACGACCAATGCTCAAGGCGGACTGAACTTCCCTCTCTCATGTGCTGACCTTTTCGAAGGCGCTGAGGTTCGCGTAGTGCTTGATCGCGACTCCGTCGGATGGAAGCGGGGTATCGAACTCGCATCTCTATTGGGTGGCAGTGGTGCCCAGGTCCAGCTCTTGCTGTCCGCACCGGCGGCACCTAAATCTGATTTCACCGACCACGTCGATGACGGCCAATGGTTGACCGACTCGACGTGGGGTGGTCTCATCCCTGTTCGGTCCGGGGAGGTCGCTGCCCACGGCTTTGCTGCCGACGTAATCGAGAAGCAAGCACTAATCGAACTTGCGCTGGCAGAAGCGACCGCCAGAGCTGATCGTGCAGATGGGCGGGACGGAGACGAAGAGTTCCGACGCGCACAACGTTGGGCGCTCGAATCGGAGCGACGTTTCGAAGATTTGACTGAACTTCTGGACAAAGTTCGACAGCAGGCCGCGGCTGAAGGCACCGATTGGGCGGGAGAAGCGGTCGAGAATGCCATGACCGCATGGCGTGCTGCGCGTGTTGCAGCGCGAGCGGCACACGATGTCGCGCGAGTTCCCATTCCGCCGATTCTGCAAGATCCCGAGCTTGAGCCCGTACCGGGTGCGGTTCAGGACTCGCTCAGCCCAGTTGATTTACAGTCGGTCCGGTCCGGCTCGGAAAGCCTGGCCACGCCACTGAACACGATCCGGGGGCGCAACTTTATTGCTCCGGTGTATCGGATCATTGACGGGAACTTGGTCGAAATCGTCACGACCAAGAGCGGTGATCAACAGGCGAAACTCGTACTGGACCTCGATGCCCGGATCGTTGAGATGGAGTATCTCGAAGTTGCCGAAGCGGGTATTGACGTCGACGAGCCGGAGTTGATGGGCCGAGCGCCGATGGCCGGTCAGAGTGAAGTCAACCCCGCCGCACCTCAAGAACTCACCGCAGTGGTTATCGGCTACACCCATCCGGAGAGCCGAGAGTTTCTGCGGATTCGGATCCCGGCGAAGGAGTACCGGGATTGCGGCTGGGTCGATACCTTGCCAGGTCCGCCTGCCTACGACTCTCGCCCCAGCGGAGTGGCGAAGCTGCGAGATGCACTCAAGGGCGCAGGTGGGCGCGAAATCCAACGGGTGGTGCGATACCGCTCCACAGGGTGGCGCCGCGATGATCAGGGAAAGTGGTTCTTCGTTCATGCTGGGGGAGCCATCGACGAGAACGGCGGACGGGTAGCCCCCGTTCTGCTGACCGGCCCCCTGAAGATGTATGACCTTCCCGCACCGACGCCCGACCCAGTAAGGATCCGAGAAGCATTCCTTCTTCATTCCGGCTCGATGCTCGAACGCACCCCGACGCGGGTTTCGGCCGCTCTACTTGGGCAGGTATTCAGGTCCGCATTGGGTCCGAACCCGTGGGTTCTTACGTTGGTCGGATCGCCTAACAGCTACAAGACCTCACTCGCATCATTGGCGATGCACCACTGGGGAGAGAAATGGGATCGCCGGCGACCGGCGACATCGATGTCGGGCAACGGCGACACATTGAATGCATTGCGTATCAAGCTTAACGCCGCAAAAGATGCTCTGTACTGGGCGGACGATGTCGCACCAACCCGAGACTTCGGGACTGCGCAGAAGGCACTCGAAGAGTTCGCTCGCATGGTGCACAACGGTGAGCAACGCTCGAGAAGCACACGTGATGGTCTCGGTGTTCTGGACGGAACCCCACCCCGCGCGTCTGCCTTGGTCACCTCCGAGATCATGCCGCGGCCAGGATCTGCAGCTCAGCGGATGCTCGTGGTGCCGTTACAGGCGCGGGAAATCGAACTGAACGTTTTGAAGGAACTCGATACTGCGCATTCCCGTCATGGCCGTGCCTTGTTGATGGCCACGTACCTGCAGTGGTTATGTCCTCGGTTGGACAGTGTCCGCGCTGAGGCGTTTGCCGAAGGTGAGCGGTATAGCGAGCGTTTGCGCACGAGTGGCGAAAGTGTTCGTCAAGCAGACGCTTTGGGGTCTCTGTGGGCGGGCTGGCATGCGATGTCACGTTTCCTTGTTGATGTCGGGGCGTTAACGGAGAACGAAGTCGCGCAGGTCGGGGACCTGGTCACGATGGGCTTGTCTGATGCCGCTGCTGCGGCGACTGACCCAGATCTGCCCATGCGGACCGGTGCGCGAGTACGGGAGTTGTTGGTACACGCACTGAGAAATGGCCACGCCTACGTGGAAGACGTCGACACCGGGCAAGCTCCCGCGGATTGGTCGATGGCTGCATGTCTTGGATGGCGGCGCAGTGTGGTGGGTGAAACATCCGACGGCACCCCTCGATGGCGTGCGGAAGGTCGAGGCGTTCGATTGGGATATGTCGTCGCCAACCCGCGGCCGTGCGACGGTCAACCACAAGTCTTGTTGGACCCGATGGCCCTCGAACAGGTGTTGAAGGCCACTGGTCAGACGATGACCGATACCTTGCAGATCGATCGTGGTACCGCCTTGAGGGCTCTCTATGACGAGGGCGTGCTGATCGCGGAGGAACGGAAAGGCCGGATGCCGCGGTACACGGTGCAGCGGATGGTCAAGTGCGAAAACCGCAGGCAGCGCATGGTTGCACTGCGGCTACACAAGTTACTCGGTAGCGATGATCCGGAAGACCAAGTAACCAGCGATGCAGGATCAAGTGACCCGACACCCGGCGGCGATTCCAGCGACTCGTCCACGCCTGATGTACCCGGTGGTCCGGCTCTGTTCGACGGTTGGCTCGCCGATCTGAACAGTCCAGGGCCCGGCGTAGCTTCGGGTGACTCGTCGAACGAAGTCATGAGCCGGACCAGCTCTCATTCCGAACAGGAGCCTGAGATGGCTATCGAGACCGATGCCGAGGGGCATTCCGCTGATGGAGTGCAGATTTCACCGGTTTCCACCTGCGCCCTGTGCGGCGGCGAGGACGCCGGATGGCAGATCGACGGCTTGGTGATGCACCTTCCCTGCTGGTGGCAGAGCACCGCCGCCACCCGATCTGCAGCTGCAGCACCCGGGGACACAGTCGGACAGGTTTCGCCAATGGTTGTGGACGAGCTGGAGTCGGCTCCCGTCGAAACGACGTCTCCTGACACTGCTGCAGCAACGCCGGCCATCGTCGCGACGGCGGAGACCACGCAGCAGCCGACCATGACAACCCCGGCGCCGAATCCTGCAGCAGGAGAAGCACCGACCACCTTCACCGCACCCGCGGCAGTACTCGATGTCGATGGCGCATGGCTACCCGATGGCACCCGTCACGACCTTGCCTCGCAGATCACCCATGTCGGCGATGTCGCGGAACTCGTAGCGACGTTGAACCTCGGCACGTGGACGTCCGACAAATGGTCGGTGCCTGGGCAGATCTGGATCACCGACGCGATGGCGCAGCACGTGGGAATCGACACCAGCAGTTTGGGCAAGCGCAATCGAAACGACCGGCTCAAGGAACTGACCGCACAATCTCCGTTCGTCACAGAGGCTCTCGCCGAGGGCTGGCAGCTCGGCGGCAAGGAGGGGGACCGGCTCGGCACTTGGACCCGCGTGTGGAAGGGCGAGACGCGTGGTGTCTGGGTGGCGCTGGTCTCCGGCATGAGCCAAGACCCCAAGGAGATGCCCATTCTTGGTGACTCGCCGGCACCCGCCACTCTGGCGCGGCGCCTGTCACTGCTTGCAGGTGCTCTGCGTTTCCCCTGGGCTGTGAGCCCGGCATCGACGGGCATCGACCTGATGATCGCCGCCCGGCCGAAGGAGTGGAAGCGCGTATTCGCATCGTCGGACGCGGAGTTCGCGAAGAAGTTTCAGATCTTCGAGGCAGATATCGACTGGTCACGGACCTTGTCTGACGAGGAAGCGAAGTGCCGTTACGTTCATGCCTTCGACCGCGGCGGTTCGTACGCGGCAGGAATCGCCGGCCTCGAACTTCCGATCGGCGAGCCTGTGCATCATTCGAACGGTATGCCGTTCGACCGTAAGCTCCCCGGGTACTGGCTCGTGGAGATCCCCGAGTGCGCGGACTGGCGGCTCCCGAATCCTCTCAACCCGATGGGTTTGTCAATTTCCGAGCCGAAGTGGGTGACCACACCCACCCTCGAACGCGCCAGCAGTCTCGGGTACGAACCGGAGATTCTGGAGGCCTACGTGTGGCCAGATCACGGACGGGTCCTCGTCCCGTGGTACGAGCGGATCCGGGATGCGCGGACCGCCTTGGACGTCAAGGACGATCTCGACGCGCAGTTGGCTCGCGAACAGAACAAAGTCATCTATACGCACACGATCGGCATTCTCAATTCCGATCTGCACTTGGCAGGACGCCCAGGATATTCACCGGAGCGTCACCACCACATCGTCGCCAAGTCGCGGGCCAACATCATGTACCGGATAGCTCAGATCGGCGAGGACACCGGACAATGGCCCGTCGCGGTCACCAAGGACACCGTGCTCTACGTGTCGGATGAATCCGATCCCCGGCTGGCGTGGCCTGGAGAACCGAAGCAATTCGGACGTGGTTTCGGCCAGTACAAGCCGGAAGGATCCGCGCTCCTCGCCGAACATCAGCAGTACCTGGACGGCAAGGGCTACCGGGGCAAGTCGGATCTGATCGCGCCGGCTGAGTGGATGTCTGCCGACATCAGCGCGGGAAGTGACTCGTGATGGCACGGAAGCCCCTCAGCCGCGCTGCCTATTCGCGGATTGCCGACAGTCTGGCGGACTACGGCTCTGTGGTGGGCAACCAGATCAATGTCGTAAGAGCCGCCAAAGAACTTCGTGTTACCCAGACAGCGGTGCGTGAAGTGCTGCGCGCTGAGCGCGGAAAGATGCAATCGGAATTCTTCGGCACGCTGACAGGACGCCGAGGCGCCGACACTTCCGGTCGACCTGGATCCGCCAACCTCAAGGCTCAGCTTCTTGCCGCCTACGGGCCCGGCAAACGGAGCGAAATCAACACTGCCGCCGCAGCACGCGATCTTGGGGTCTCTCGACGCACCGTGGAGCGCTGGTTGGCCCCGGAAGGTCGGCAGCGAATCGCCAAACCACGAGCCGAGACCCTCAAAGCCCTAGCCCACAAGGCCAAACGAGCGGCATCTACGCAGAGCGCACGCCGCGCGGCGATGTCGACTATGCGAAGCAGCAAGCAAGGTAAGGCGCTGGCCAAATACGGCGGCAAGATCAGGATCGATGCTGTTCAGGGTCCGGGACCGCGGGAGTACGCCCGGGATCGGCTGATCACCTTGGCGCTGACGCCCGACCAGGTCGAGGCGATGTGGAGTGCGTATGAACGCGGTGGCGACAAGGGAATGACCGACTGGATGAACACGCGAGCGCAGGACTACGTCGGTGGGTGGGAGTTCTTTCAAATTAACAGCTTCGACGTGGAACGGTAAGTTGTGGTCGGCCATCGAGGGCCTCGCTGGACGCGCAAACGTCTCGAGGCGATGCTCCGGACCTGTTACGGCGAAACTGCCGGTGGAAGTGTTGACATGCAGGCGGTCGCGGACGCTATGCAGGTCTCGTCGCGCTCCGTTAGGCGATGGTTGGCCGGATCTAACCGACAGTTGGCGGCCGTCCCACATCGTCGACTCGAGCAGCTGCGTCTGCCAGCCGCCGAGTCTGAGTTGCGGGGCCGGCAGCAGGCCAACTACGCCCGCGAGGCGATCGCCCAGATCGCTCTCCCGAAGGACAAAGGAATTTTGCCTGTTTGGCGTGACCGGGGTTGGCTCGACCCACACGTCGTGGCGATTCTTGACATCACTGGCAAGCCCTGGAAGCAGATTGTGATCAGCAATGGTTCGGCCCGCTCGATGAGTGAGTTCCGACGCCGCGGCTCCATCGTCGATGTCACGACGGTGCCGACGCGTTTCCATGGTGTCGTGCTTGCTCAGGAAGTGCTCGATGAGATCGAGCCGTGGAGGTTGCACCCGCTACCGGAGTTGCTTCCTCATGGTCGTACGCATGTGTGGTCGAACGACGCGCCGACAGTCGATCTGTCGGTGTTAGCTGTGTCGAAGGAGTTGAGATGACAAACGAGAAGGAGATGAACATGGACAACGAAGCTAGCTCTGTCGAGAAACGAGCCAAGGCGCTGCTTTCGGAGTTCGTGCTCGAGAACAACGCCGAGGGAGCGCACCGTCGTAAGGTCGATCTTTCGTGGTCATCGTCGGGCCGCTCACTGCCGTGATCGATTCAGTGGGGCCGCACCCATGGTTGCGCGTGAAAGATCCGCAGCCGTTGCCTGAGGCATCGAAGCCAGCACTGTTGGCGCGTCAGCTGCGAGAGCTGGACGAGAACAGCCTCGGCCGGCTGATACGCGATCACCTTGTGCCGCTCAGTTCGGACCGCAGTTATCGCACGCGGTGGAATGGATTCTGGTCATCTCTCGGGTTCGACCCGGTGCTGCGTGACCGCGCGACGAGGATCATCAATGGATTTCTCGATCTTGCTGAGGGAGCGCTCGAAGCCAACGATCAGGATGACAATCAAACTAAGCGCACCGAGAAGTTCTTCGATCGGTGTGAGGGTGCGCTCGATCGGATCCTGAAGCGCGAGAACGAACCGCTCGCCTGGGCGGGTGCGGCAGCAATGACGTTCAATCCGCCGGCTCGGGCAGTGATTGACCAGCTCGTGTCTGCCATCGAGAAGCACCGAAGCGATCTGGACAACGAAGCGCTGTGGACGACACTCGACAGCGTCCGGAAGCAGTCCCTGGGCGGATCTGGACCGCGGAAACGCCGATCTCAACGGTGACATAGTCACTCGGTTACAGCGCCAGTCAGTCGCTAGACACAAACGTCCCCGGCACCGGATGTGCCGGGGACGTTTTCACTGTTCAGGGGCTGTTTTTGACGATGCGCGGGGGTAGATTCGGTGTTGTCCTGTTGAAGGGCGGACTGACCATCTGCCCCCTTGTTTTGGGAGTTGTTCTGGCATGCTGACGATTTCACATAGCGCGGCCGAAGGGACCTTGATAGAGGGGACGTCGCGCGGCGATGGCACGAGCGAGGCGTTGAAAGCACTGGGGTGGCGGTGGTTTCGTTCGCTCGGGACCTGGGGTATCCGCGGGAGCCGGGATCGGGCGCCGAAGTTGCACTTGATCGAGAGCACTGCGGCGGCGTTGCACGCTGCTGGGTTCGAGGTACAGATTGAGATCGATGCCACCGCGCGGCCAACTGCCGAGGTCGAGGCCGATCGGATTGAGCGTCAGGCCGGCCGCGTCGCTGCACTCGAAGACAAGGCGCAGCGACGAGCTGATCAGGCCGGCCAAGCATGTGAGGCTGACCGGCGCGCACACGATGCGCTTCCGGAGGGTGGCGAGCCGATTCACGTGGGGCACCATTCGGAGAGGCGACACCGGAGGTCGATCGAGACCGCGCATCGCACGCTCGGGCTGGCCGTGGCTGCCGAGGAGGATGCGAAGGCGGCTCGGCGGCGGGCTGAGTCGGCGGCGGTGACGACGTCGGCTCGGTACAACCCGGAGACGGTCAAGAACCGTATCGACTCGCTGCAGGCGAGCCAGCGTGCAGATCAGCGGCTTTTGGACGGGCACGAACGGACATTGTTCGTCGTGCGGGGAGTCAAGCAGGTCGAGAAGACTGCGCCGGTCGAGGGTGCTTACCGGGAATCGGTTATTGCTCGGATGGAGGAACGCACAGATCAGATCTCGTATTGGGAGGGAGTTCGCGCGGAGCAGATCTCATCGGGGCAAGCAACGAACTACGGGCCCGAAGACATCGCGAAGGGCGATCAGGTTCAGCGTCGCGGCCAGTGGTACAGAGTCGTTCGTGTGAACAGGAAGACCGTGAGCATCCCCTCGATCGTAGGTGGGGGCTGGACGGACAAGGTTGCGTATCACGAGCTCAGCGGCCATATCCGCGCCGAGGCTCAGAAAGAGCCGGCGGAGACCTTTGTCGACGTGGAGGACGACCGGTCATGAATAAGTTCCGATCCGAGATCCACAGTGGCGAGTTTCGGTGCTCACGGCACTACCCGGTTTCGCGGCGGGTGGAAGATGCCGCAGCACAAGCGTTTATCGAGTGCTTGCCTGGTTCGGAGTGGCCTCCGGTGAACACTCAGTTCGCCGATGTCTTCCGGCTGGCGGCCTGGCGCCTTCTGGTGCCGATCGAGACTGTCGCTGCGCTGGACTGCTCGACGCTGACCGGGCGGGACTGGTCAGCGCTGGCGGCGGACGCACAATCAGAGTGGATCGATCGGGCACGCGCGAGCATTGCTCGGCTCACGCGCATGCCGCACTGGAAACGGCTTAGTTGCACAGCCTGATTGACCGTGACTCAGTGGTGTCCAGCGTGTAGCCACGGCCGGCCGCTGGGCGCCACCGAGTCAGTTTCTGCCGGCGTCCCCGGCACCGAGTGTGCCGGGGACGTTTTCGCTGTTCCAGGGGTGTTTTGTCGGAGGATTCGGCTAGTTTTCGATGTGCAGTAAGTCCAACTTTCAGCGGGTGAGTCTGACCAGCTCACCCACCGACCCAAAGGGGTTTGTGTGATGGAACCGATTCGTATCACTTCGGCAGTGGATGCGGCCGCGTTGGCGGTGAGTCTGGCGGGGCACTTGCCTACGTCGGAGGTTGTGGTGGCTCCGCTCGATGAGAAGGCGTTCGGGACGGTGCTGCTTGCCCAGCTTCCCGAGGTTGTTTCGGAGGCCGATCGTGAGGAGTGGGTCGAGGTCGCACGCGAGCGTGTCGGTGACATCGAGTCGCTTCTGGTGGTGGTGTTCGGCTCACCGGCCCACGCCGAGCTGGTGGTGCAGGCGCTGCGCGAGGCTGCGCCTGATCGGGCGTTTCACGTCTTCGCCTACTTCCAGGGCCAGGCGCGGCGGTTTCATCCGCTGCCGGGGGAGTGGGAATCCGGCGACCTGTCGTCGCATCCGGTCGTGACGCTGGCCTTGACGGAGGGCAAGGTGCGGCTGCAGACGCGTGGGGAGATCCGTGCAGGGTTTGCACCGGCTCAGCTCGGTGAGGAGCGAGCACAGGCGGTCACCGAGGCCGCCACAGCGGAGGTGACCCGAATTGGCCGTGAGGACGCGTTCAGGGCGGCGGAGGAGCTCTCCCGTGATGTCATCGCCCGGTATCTCGAGGAGTACGAGACTCGCGGGGTGTGCGTCAGCGATGAGCACGCAGCGCGGTTGGTGGCGGCGGCCTGGCATACGCCGGTGCGGGATGCGCTGCTGTCGGGCATCACTGTCGAGCATGGCCGGGCGCTGGGCGAGATGTGGCGGCAGGTTGCGGCCGTGACGATGCGGTATCCGGCGGCTGCCCCGCTGATCTTGGCCGGGGTCAGCTTCTGGGTCGGTCGGGACGCGGTAGCGGCCAGGGAGGCGATCTCTGCCGGACTCGAGGCGTTCCCGGATCACCCCTTCGGTCAGGTGATGGAGCAGATGCTCGACGCCGGATTGAACCCGTCGATGTGGGACCAGTTGTGCGCGGCCGTACGCGTGGCCAAGGGTGTCGCCGACCAGTAGTCCAGTGCTGTTGTGAGAGGTGGCCGGCGCGCCCGACCGGCCACCTCTCACAGCTGTGTGCGCCTATGTCCCCGGCACCGGGTGTGCCGGGGACATAGGCGCAGTTCAATGCGGGTTTTTGTCGGATGCATCGGCTAGGTTCTGAGGTGTTCGGAAGTCCAATCCACGGGTGAGTCTGACCAACTCACCCATTCGACTCAAAGGGGTTTGCTGTGAGTGTTTTTCGTATGTCTTCGCCGTCCGATGTTGTTGCCGGTGCGGTCGCGTTGGGCGGTCATCTTCCGGTCGACGAGGTGGCGGTGATGAGCCTTGACCGCCACCCGGCGGCGGTGATGCTGGTCCAGTTGGGTGACGATGCGGAGCAGGAGTCGGGGCGCATCTTGAACGCACTCGAGAGCGCCGCACCGTTGGAGGAGAGCCAGTCGATGCTGGCGGTGGTGTTCGGCCCGGCCGAGCGGGGTGATGTGGTGGGCACGATCCTTGAGCGGCTTCGCCCCGATGCGGTGACCCCGGTGTTCGTGTTTACCGATGGGCTGGTGCGTCAGTGGCACGGGGCCGGGTCCTTGATCGGGCAGCCGGGCATCCCGGTCGATCTGGCGGCGCACCCGATCATCGCCGAGGCACTCGTGGTCGGCTCCACCACGCTCATGACCCGCGCCGAGATGCGAGCGAGTTTCGCACCGGCCCAGCATGGCCCAGACCGCGCCGCCATGGTGGCCGCTGGTTTCGGGCGCGAGCGCGTGATTCTGGCCGCTAGGGACCCGCAGAACGCCGCCGACCGTGCCTACGATTTCGCGTTGGCACCGTACGTGGGTGGAACGGCGGGAGCGGGGGAGCGGGGCATCAGCGTCACGGACGAGCACGCCGCGTGCATCGCGGCCGCGATGCACGATGTACCGGTCCGCGATCTGCTATTCGCCCGGATCGATGCACACAATGCCGATGCCGCCGCCGAGGTAATGCGCCAGGTCGGGGCGGTATTGCCCCATGATCTCGCCGGTGCGGTGATCATTCTTGCCGGAGTGTTTCATTGGGTGAGCCGTCACGCCGCGCTGGCACGTGAGGCGGTGAACGTGGGCTGTGCGCTCGATCCCGCGCACTCATTCGGGAAGCTGTTCGAGCAGTTTCTCAACCACGGGATGAACCCGGCACTGTGGGAGCAGCTGAGTGCTGCGGCGGTACGCGCCCATCAGGACCAGTAGGTAACGAAACAGCGGTGCGGTGATCGAACGGGACGGTTCCGCACCGCTGGATTAGGCCAATCCCGTTGGTAACGAGCACTTCCCAAGTGGTCATTTCTATTGTTCCTAATTCCGTTATACAGCAACCTAACCCGTGACCCAGCGCGCAGCGCGTGGGTGAATTCCGTTATTGGGCGGCTTGCCGCCCAGTCGGTTCAGGCCCCGGGCGCAGCCCGGGGTACCC
>NZ_JBHURF010000052.1:0-32387 GCF_042674125.1 Rhodococcus sp. NPDC056960
AACGGTTCCGTCGCCGCCCCCGAGCGCCGGAACTACCCCAATTGACAGGAATCAATATCAACCACGACCTGTCTCAGACAGGTTGACAACTTCCGAATTGTGGGTGCATCTGACCAAAACCCGTGAGGATTTATGTGGCCCGCGATCCATCTCGGTTCGACGATCGGAACACGAGATCATCGACGTTCATGTCGGTCGCGGTCTAGGACTTCAATCTTCCCAAGGTTCCTGATCAATCGGCTGTGAGAAGGGCACGCATCTTGCGTCTGTGTATCAATCAAGGCATTGAAAGCATTCAGTGCAATCTCGCGCGTGGAATGGGGCGGTATTTCGTCGTTCATTTGCTATCCAATCGGCGAGAGGGCGAGGAGGGAGAATCCGCGACCGACGGACGCCGTCTCGCCGGTCCCGAGTCCGGACAGCGATTCGGGGTGGCTCCGGCGACGTCGATGACGACCCCGGCCGGCCCGGGGACCGTCGGCACGAGGACGTCGAGCAACCGCCATCCGAACACCGTGTGGAAGCGGCACGGCCCACCCTGTTCGTCGCGGGCGAGGAGGTACCGCGCGTACTCCTGTTCGCCGGTGAAGGCGCACACCCAGTTCAGTCCGCCGAACGTACTGGTCAGCAGCCTGCCGTCGTCGGTCAGTGGAACGAGAAGCAGTGCCGAACGGAGCGCCTCGGTCAGCTGGGCCGGCTGGCCGAAACCCTGACGGAATGCGTCCATTTCGGCGAGCAGCGCGCCGCAGTCGCCGACAGTTTCCCCATGACACCCCCCGGTGTCGAGTGTCCTCCCCGGCCGGAAGGGTACTGGACGCGCCCGCTCAGACCCGTTCCGGACGACCTTCGGCCACCGCCGACGCCGCCGCGGACACCCGCTCGTACGCCGCCCGGGTCTGCGGTGCCAGGCGCGCGTGATCGATGACGATGCCCATGCCCAGATGTTCGTCGTAGGGGATGGTTTCGATGCCCCACACCTGTCCGCCCAGGTAGCCGCGGAGCAGGTCGACGTCCACCTGCCATCCGGTGGCGTCCTGGTTCGACACGGTGACGACGGTGCGGGCGAGTCCGGGTTCGCCGAGCGTGTCACCGATCGACTGCAATGCTGCGCGCAGGCGATTGAATGCGTCTGCCCGGCACGGCACGACGAGGACGATGGGCGACGGAGTGGCCAGCAGTGGCGCGAGGTAGGCGGCGCGCAACCGGTGACCCAGGTCGTGGACGGCGCTCACCTGACGGTCGCGCAGTGAGGCTGCAAGAGTGTGGAATTCGGATGAAACCGCGGTGGAGGTCCCGATGCGGTTCAGGATGCGGGTTCCGGCGCTCGTGCGGGAGCAGTACCCGTCGAACACGTCGTCCGCGACGGGACCGGCGGCCACCACCTGCTCCAGCCCGCTCACGGAGAGCACGGCGTCGGCGCCGCGTTCGGCGATGTCGCCGCCGGCGGGTGTCGCGTCCACGGCCACGACCGCACCGCCCCGCACCGCCGCGGTGTTCGCGAGCCCGAGCGCCGTCGTGGTGGCCCCGGCACCTCCGCACGCCCCGAGAACAAGGGTCGACATCGGAAGTGGTTGCAGCAGTAGATCGGTCACTTCGCGTCTCCAATGGATGTGATGTAAGCGCGACCGTCGCGCTCGGCGGTGGTCACGACCTGCTCGTACCGGGTGGTCGACCCGTCCGGACGCAGTTCCGACAGCGTCACCGCGTAGCGGCCCGGTTCGGTCTCGGTGATGGCGAGGCAGTGCTCGGTGTCCGCCGGCACCGAGTCGATGCCGCCCTGGATCGTGTCGGCCGATCCGACCGGCGCGTCGGGGGCCACCACCTCGCGGGCCTTCGCGCCGCTGCGTTCGGCGTAGTAGGCGTGGTCGAACGCGAGGATCGCGGCGACGCCGTCGGAGGTCCCGCCTGGGCCGTTGCCGACGACGGTCGCGCCGTCGCAGGATTCGACGCACCAGCCCGAATCGGCTTTGGCGACAGGGGATCCCCCGGAATGCGAGGTGGACACGGCAACCACACCGGCGACGACCGCGATCACCGCGGCGGCGGCACCGGCGACGGCGAGTTTCTCTCTGCCGCGACCGTCGCGCACGGGCGAGGCGCTCTCGTGGCCCGGGCTCAGCCATGTCGGAGCGGCGGGTTGCTCGGGTTCCGCTGCGGGAACAGTCGACCCCGGTGCGGGCGCCGACGCGAAGGGTGGGAACCAGTGCGCGAAGCGGTCGAGGGGTGCCCTGTTCGGCGGTTCGGTCACGGTTGAATCCTCCACACTTCGCTCCCTCGCGTGGAGCCGACCCCGTGCGGGCTCCACGCGAGGGAATCGGATCACACGTGCAGCGTTGCCTGGCTGCGTACATTGACGCCGCCGATCGTGGTGGATGCGGGACCGCTGTCGGTCGATTGCAGTTGCGGGAGCTGCGGTGCGGGCAGCGACGCGACCGTCTCGACCAGCTGTCCGAAGGCCGGGTACCGGTCGGCCGCAGCCGAGATCGCGGCGGCGACGGGTGTGACGTCGACGGGCGCAGACCAGTTCGTCGGGTGCTCGGCGTTGGAGTCGGCCGAGAACGTGGAGACGGTCGCGGCCGTCGGCGAGGACGGGTCGACGGCGATGCCCGCGGTGCTGGTTGCCTCACCGAGCCGCCAGCCGATGGTGCCGCCGTAGCCCTCGGGGTTGCCGTACTGGCGACCGTTGACGGCCACCGGCACCGCCCCGACCAGGGTGTCGGCGGCAGCGTTCACCTCGACCACCGGCTTCGGCACGGGCAGGGCGGGGGCGACGGGTGCCTGGTGCGCCCTCGGCATGTCGTCGGGGTCGATCCACACGGTCGCGGGCTGGGCGGACTGTTCCTCGGCGACGACTTCCTCGGTCGCCGGCGCCGGGACGTCCAGCGCCAGGTCTGGAGCAGCAGGCCCAGCCGCCTCGCCGCCCGGGACCGCCAACGGAGCCTGCGGGGGAGGGGGCGTGGTCGGGGCCGGAGCCGCCGGCTCGGTGACGCCCGGCTGCGACGTGCTGGGCGGGGTGGACGGCGTCGTCGGGACGGTCACGCCGGGCTGCGACGTGGTGGGGGCGGCCGAGGGGTCGGTGACGCCCGGCTGCGATGTCGACGGCGGCGTGGTCGGCGCAGCGTGTGCCGTCGCGGCACCGAGCAGTGCGGCGGCGGACACCGAAATCGCGGCTGCCAGAGCGTGCATGCGGATTCTCGAGTCGGAACTCCTGAAGTCGAACGGACAGGTGATCGAACGGACTGGTGCTGATGGCGCAAAAGCAGGAGTGATGCAGATCAGAGGCACCGAAAGAGAGAAGCGAGCACAGCAGAATGTGTCCACCGACGAGGTGGATGTGATGTCCCCCCGATGAGATACGCCCGTGCTGCCGGCACACTGCCGCAGCCGTCGTTCACCGCCCCCATAACCGCCCCCGGTTCTTTTTCGTCCCCCTACCGCGGCAAAGTACCAGACGGTCAGGCGTTCCCGCGCGCCCGGATTCCGGTCAGGCCAGGCCGGCGGCCACCTTGAGCGTCAGGTCGCGCAGCGGGCGGAGGCGGCCGGTCATCGCGAGGGAGGACATGACGCGCGATCCGCGCACCAGCCGGCGGGTGGCGGGCCGCCGTGCGCGGTCGTAGCGGAGCAGTGCCGAGTGAATGTCATTGCCGGAGGTAAGGAGTCGGCCGAGAGTGACCGCGTCGACGAGAGCCTCGCAGGCACCCCGGCCGAGGTTCGGTGCCATCGCGTGCGCGGCGTCGCCGAGGAGGGCCGTGTTGCCCGACACGTAGGAGGGGAGTGCGGGGGACTCGTACAGGTCGTGGTGGAGCAGCGCCCCGGGAGTGGCGGCCTCCAGGACGGCCCGGACGTCGGCGTGCCAGTTCCCGAATCGTGACCGCAGGTAGTCGAGGCCGCCGGGGTGCCCGGCGTCGGCGCGGACGCACGCGAACCAGTTGACGAGGTCGCCGTCGCGCGGTGTGATGCCGAAAAGTGCGTCTCTGTCCCAGGTTTCGCTGACGGTGTCGCGACGACCGGGCACCCAGCCGCGCCACGCGGTCGCACCTATATATACGGGCTCGAATGTGTCGCCGAACAGTTGCCGGCGGGTGGGGCTGCGCAGACCGTCCGCACCGATGACGACGTCGCGGTCGGTCAGCGTGTCGAGGGTGGGTGCGGGCGTGCCGAACGAGATCGTTCCGTCGGGCAGCGTCTCGGCGAGTGTGGCCAGTAGAGCCGGGCGCGAGAGCAGGTAGGCGGTGCGATCGCGGTTGTCGATGGTGCCGATGACGGAGCCGTCGGGGCGCAGGAACGAGCCGCGGTGCTGGGCCGATCCCCGTGCGCGCAACGGGTCGCCGGCGCCGATCGCGTCCAGTGCGTCGAGGGCCTGCGGCCACATCCCGAGCGCGGTGCCGGAGGCGGGCAGGCTGTCGGCGCGCTCGAAGACCTCGACGTGCCAGCCGGCGCGGGACAGGTAGCGGGCGACGGCGAGTCCGCCGATGCCGCCGCCGAGGACTGCTGCGGAGTGGGCCATGACTCCGACCGTACTACGCCTGTAGTGAAATTACTACCGTTGTAGTGTCGAGGGATGTCGGGAAAACGGGAGCAGGTGCTCGACGCGGCCATCGCGCTTCTCGGCACGAAGGGCATGCGTGCCCTCACGCATCGCGGGGTCGACGACCTGGCCGGAATGCCGCAGGGATCCACGTCCAACTACTTCCGCAGTCGGGGGGCGCTCCTCGACGGGATCGTCGCCCGCCTCGCCGAACGCGACCGGGAGGACTGGCAGACGTTCGCGCACCTCCGGCCCGACAGCGCGGACGCACTGGTCGAGGCGCTGGTCGCCTACGTGAGATTTTCCACTGGTCCCGACCGGACCCGCACCAGCGCGCGCTACGCACTGTTCGTGGAGGCCTCGGTGACGCCGGGCCTCGACGAGAAGATCGGTGATGCGCGCCGCGCCCTGGTGGAATGGGGTGCGGACATGCTGGGAGCCGTGGGATCGAGAAATCCCGCCGCCGACGCCGTCGTCGTCACCGACTACCTGGACGGTGTGATCCTTCATCAACTCACCGTCCCAGATCTCGATTTCGATCCGACTTCGGGAATTACAGCGGTGCTCGGCGCGCTCACTTAACATGTACTCAGTGCAGTCGGACGAGGTCCGCCCTCGACAATGCCCAGTTCAGAGGGTAAATAGGCCAACCTAAGTTGTGTTTCGTCGGGGGTTCTGAATTATCGTTTTCGTTACACGTTGGACCCACGAAAGTCCGACCCGACCGAAAAGCCACGTCGCCTGGTGCGAGGACCACACCCAGCGTGCTGCAAAGGGCGATAGCCGATCGGTGGTGCCGAGCACGTCGTGACGGCACCTGTATTGCAAGTTGATGGCCATCAGCGCTGCTGGTCGTCGGTGCATCTTTTGGCATACGAAGGCTAGGTATGAAGCAACTTCCAGGCCCCCAGGGGCTGTATCACCCGTCGAACGAGCACGATTCCTGTGGTGTCGCGTTCGTCGTGGACATGAAGGGCCGCCGCAGCAGGGACATCGTCGAGAAGGCGATCACCGCTCTGGTGAACCTCGAGCACCGTGGGGCCGCGGGCTCCGAACCCAACACGGGTGACGGTGCCGGCATCCTCCTCCAGGTCCCGGACAAGTTCTTCCGCGCCGTGGTCGACTTCCCGCTGCCCGCAGCAGGCACCTACGCCACCGGCATCGCGTTTCTGCCGCAGAGCAAGGCCGACGCGCAGCGCGCCGCCGACGCCGTCGAGAAGATCGTCGAGAGCGAGGGCCTGAAGGTCCTCGGCTGGCGTGAGGTCGCGACCGACGACTCGTCGCTCGGCGCCCTGGCCCGCGACGCGATGCCGACGTTCCGCCAGATCTTCATCGGCAGCGAGAACGACGCCCTCACCGGACTCGACCTCGAGCGCCGCGCCTACGTCGTCCGCAAGCGCACCGAGCACGAGCTGGGCAGCGAAGGCGCCGGCAAGGACGGTCCCGGTCGCGAGACCGTGTACTTCCCGAGCCTGTCGAGCCAGACGTTCGTCTACAAGGGCATGCTCACCACCCCGCAGCTCAGAGGTTTCTACCTGGACCTGCAGGACGAGCGCGTCGAGTCGGCCCTCGGCCTGGTGCACTCGCGCTTCTCCACCAACACGTTCCCGTCGTGGCCGCTGGCCCACCCGTTCCGGCGCGTGGCCCACAACGGCGAGATCAACACCGTCACCGGCAACGAGAACTGGATGCGCGCCCGTGAGGCGCTCATCGACAGCGACATCTTCGGTGTGGCCGGAGAGGTTGGGCCCGGCAAGGATCGGCGCAGCCAGCTGGAAAAGATTTTCCCGGTCTGCACGAAGGGCGCCAGCGACACCGCGCGGTTCGACGAGGTGCTCGAGATGCTGCACCTCGGTGGCCGCAGCCTGCCGCACGCCGTGCTGATGATGATCCCGGAAGCCTGGGAACGGCACGAGAGCATGGACCCCGCCCGCCGGGCGTTCTACCAGTACCACTCGTCGCTGATGGAGCCGTGGGACGGACCGGCGTCGGTGTGCTTCACCGACGGCACCGTCATCGGCGCCGTCCTCGACCGCAACGGCCTGCGCCCCTCGCGCCTCTGGGTGACCGAAGACGGCCTCGTCGTCATGGCCTCCGAGGTCGGCGTCCTGCCGATCGACCCGGCGACCGTCGTGAAGAAGATCCGGCTGCAGCCCGGCCGCATGTTCCTCGTCGACACCGCCGAGGGTCGCATCATCAGCGACGACGAGATCAAGTCGGAACTGGCCGCCGAGCACCCCTACCAGGAGTGGCTCGACCAGGGGCTGACCCACATGAACGACCTGCCGGACCGCCCGTACACGTACATGTCGCACGAGCGCGTCGTCCTGCGTCAGCAGATGTTCGGGTACACCAACGAAGAGGTCAACCTCCTCGTCAAGCCGATGGCGATCTCCGGCGCCGAGGCCCTCGGGTCCATGGGTACCGACACCCCGATCGCTGTGCTGTCGTCGCGGTCGCGCATGCTGTTCGACTACTTCTCGCAGCTGTTCGCGCAGGTCACGAACCCGCCGCTCGACGCCATCCGCGAGGAGGTCGTCACCAGCCTCGGCGGCACCATCGGTCCCGAGCACGACCTGCTGCACCCCACCGCGGAGTCCTGCCGGCAGATCTTCCTGCCGCAGCCGATCCTGCACAACGACGACCTGTCGAAGCTCATTCACGTCAACGACGACGGCGAATTCCCGAACTTCCGCAGCGTCATCGTCCGCGGTCTCTACCCGGTCGCCGAGGGCGGAGCGGGCCTGCGCAAGGCCCTCGACGACGTCCGCTACCAGGTGTCGGAGGCCATCGCCGGCGGTGCGCGCCTCGTCGTCCTGTCCGACCGTGAGTCGAACGAGACGTACGCGCCCATCCCGTCGCTGCTGCTGACGTCGGCCGTGCACCACCACCTGGTGCGCGAGAAGACCCGCACGAAGGTCGGACTCATCGTGGAGTCCGGCGACGCCCGCGAGGTGCACCACATGGCGCTCCTCATCGGGTTCGGTGCGGCGGCGGTCAACCCGTACATGGCGTTCGAGACCGTCGACGAGGCCGTCCGCAACAACGAGTTGCAGGGTGTCTCGCTCGACAAGGCCATCCAGAACTACATCAAGGCCGCAGGCAAGGGTGTGCTCAAGGTGATGTCCAAGATGGGCATCTCCACCTTGGCGTCCTACACCGGCGCCCAGCTGTTCCAGGTCATCGGCCTGTCGCAGGACCTCGTGGACGAGTACTTCACCGGTCTGAACTCGAGCCTCGGCGGCATCGGTCTCGACCAGATCGCCGCAGACGTCGCGGTTCGGCACGCCAACGCGTACCTGGACCGTCCCGAGGAGCGCGCGCACCGCGAGCTCGAGGTGGGCGGCGAGTACCAGTGGCGTCGTGAGGGCGAGTACCACCTGTTCAACCCGGACACGGTGTTCAAGCTGCAGCACTCGACGCGCACCGGGCAGTACGAGGTGTTCAAGGAGTACACGAAGCTGGTCGACGACCAGTCCGAGCGCCTCGCGGCGCTGCGCGGCCTGTTCGAGTTCAAGAAGGGCGTGCGCGAGCCCGTCCCGCTGGACGAGGTCGAGCCCGCAACCGAGATCGTCAAGCGCTTCTCGACCGGTGCGATGAGCTACGGCTCCATCTCGGCCGAGGCGCACGAGACCCTCGCCATCGCCATGAACCGCCTCGGCGGTCGCTCCAACTCCGGTGAGGGCGGCGAGAACCCGGCCCGGTTCACCCCGGACGAGAACGGCGACTGGCGTCGGTCCGCGATCAAGCAGGTCGCTTCGGGACGCTTCGGTGTCACGTCGCACTACCTGACCAACTGCACCGACATCCAGATCAAGATGGCGCAGGGAGCAAAGCCCGGTGAGGGCGGCCAGCTGCCGGCGCACAAGGTGTACCCGTGGGTGGCCGAGGTCCGGCACTCCACTCCCGGCGTCGGGCTGATCTCGCCCCCGCCGCACCACGACATCTACTCGATCGAGGATCTCGCGCAGCTGATCCACGACCTGAAGAACGCCAACCCGCAGGCCCGGATCCACGTGAAGCTGGTGTCCGAGGTCGGCGTCGGCACCGTCGCCGCCGGTGTGTCCAAGGCACACGCGGACGTCGTGCTGATCTCCGGCCACGACGGTGGCACCGGTGCCACCCCGCTGACGTCGATGAAGCACGCGGGTGCCCCGTGGGAGCTCGGCCTCGCCGAGACCCAGCAGACGCTGCTGCTCAACGGTCTGCGCGACCGCATCGTCGTGCAGGTGGACGGCCAGCTCAAGACCGGCCGCGACGTCATGGTCGCCGCGCTGCTCGGTGGCGAGGAGTTCGGTTTCGCGACCGCTCCGCTGGTGGTGTCGGGTTGCATCATGATGCGGGTCTGTCACCTCGACACCTGCCCCGTGGGTGTCGCGACGCAGAACCCGGTGCTGCGCAAGCGGTTCACCGGTAAGCCGGAATTCGTGGAGAACTTCTTCCTCTTCATCGCCGAAGAGGTGCGCGAGCTCCTCGCCGAGCTCGGCTTCCGCACCCTCGACGAGGCCGTCGGGCAGGTGGACGTCCTCGACACCACGAAGGCGCTCGAGCATTGGAAGGGCAGCAAGGCCGGCAACCTCGACCTGTCGCCGATCCTGCACGAGACCGAGTCGGCGTTCATGGACCAGGACCTGTACTGCACGGGCACCCAGGACCACGGCCTCGACAAGGCGCTCGATCAGCAGCTGATCGTGCAGAGCCGCAACGCTCTCGACAAGGGCACCAAGGTCACGTTCGAGTCGCCGATCACCAACGTCAACCGCACGGTCGGCACCATGCTCGGTCACGAGGTGACGAAGGCGTACGGCGGCGAGGGCCTGCCGGACGACACCATCGACATCACGTTCACCGGTTCGGCCGGTAACAGCTTCGGTGCGTTCGTTCCCAAGGGCATGACCCTGCGCCTGCACGGCGACGCCAACGACTTCGTCGGCAAGGGACTGTCCGGTGGTCGCCTCGTGGTGCGTCCGCCGCTGGAGACCGCGCCCGGGTTCGTCGCCGAGGACAACATCATCGGCGGCAACGTGATCCTGTTCGGTGCCACGAGCGGTGAGGCGCTGCTCCGCGGTGTCGTGGGCGAGCGATTCGCGGTCCGTAACTCCGGTGCCACCGCGGTGGTCGAGGGAGTCGGCGACCACGGTTGCGAGTACATGACCGGCGGAAAGGTCGTCATCCTCGGTGCGACGGGACGTAACTTCGGTGCCGGCATGTCCGGTGGTGTCGCGTACGTCTACAACCCGGACAAGGTGTTCGAGGACAACCTCAACACGGAACTGGTGGATCTCGAGGACCTGACGGGTGACGATTTCACCTGGCTGAAGGCCGCCATCGAGCGTCACCGCGACGAGACGGGCTCCGAGGTTGCGACGCGCATCCTCTCCGACTGGTCGCAGCAGGTCAATCACTTCGCGAAGGTGATGCCCCGCGATTACAAGAAGGTGCTCTTGGCCATCGAGGCCGCGAAGAAGGATGGAAAGAACGTGGACGAGGCAGTGATGGAGGCAGCTCGTGGGTGATCCAAGCGGCTTCCTGAAGCACACGTCGCGCGAACTTCCGGTTCGCCGACCGGTGCCGTTGCGCCTGCTCGACTGGAACGAGGTGTACGAGGAGTTCTCGTCGGACACCCTGAAGTCTCAGGCCAGTCGGTGCATGGACTGCGGTATCCCGTTCTGCCACAACGGCTGTCCCCTCGGGAACCTGATTCCCGAGTGGAACGACCTGGTGTACAAGGACCGGTGGCACGACGGCATCGAGCGTCTGCACGCCACCAACAACTTCCCGGAGTTCACCGGGCGGCTGTGCCCCGCACCGTGTGAGGCGTCGTGCGTCCTGGGCATCAACCAGGACCCCGTCACCATCAAGCAGGTCGAGGTCGAGCTCATCGACCGTGCCTTCGACGAAGGCTGGGTCAAGCCGGTGCACCCCACCCGGTCGACGGGCAAGAAGGTCGCCGTCGTCGGTTCCGGTCCCGCAGGTCTCGCTGCAGCGCAGCAGCTGACCCGCGCGGGCCACATGGTCACCGTGTTCGAGCGGGCTGATCGCATCGGCGGGCTCCTGCGGTACGGCATCCCCGAGTTCAAGATGGAGAAGCGGCACATCGACCGTCGCCTCGACCAGATGAACTCCGAGGGCACCGTCTTCAAGACCGGTGTGAACGTGGGCGTCGACATCACCGCGGACGCACTGCGCGAGCAGTTCGACGCCGTGGTCCTGGCCGGCGGTGCCACCGAGGCCCGCGACCTGCCGATCCCCGGCCGTGACCTGGACGGTATCCATCAGGCGATGGAGTTCCTGCCGATCGCCAACCGCGTGCAGCTCGGTGACCTGGAGAAGCCGACCATCACCGCGGAGGGCAAGAAGGTCGTCATCATCGGCGGCGGCGACACCGGCGCGGACTGCCTCGGCACCTCGCACCGTCAGGGCGCCGAGAGCGTTCACCAGTTCGAGATCATGCCGAGACCTCCCGAGACCCGCGCCGAGCACACCCCGTGGCCGACGTACCCGCTGATGTACCGGGTCGCGTCCGCGCACGAGGAGGGCGGGGAACGCCTGTTCTCCGTGAACACGGAACGGTTCGTCGGCGCCGACGGCAAGGTGACCGCTCTGAAGGCCCACGAGGTCGAGATGAAGTCGGGCCGCTTCGAGAAGGTCGAGGGCTCGGACTTCGAGCTCGAGGCCGACCTCGTGCTGCTGGCGATGGGCTTCGTCGGACCCGAGAAGCCGGGCCTGCTCACCGATCTCGGCGTCGACCTCAACGAGCGCGGCAACGTCGCCCGCTCCGCGAAGTGGGCCACCAACGTCGACGGAGTCTTCGTGGCCGGCGACATGGGACGTGGTCAGTCGCTGATCGTGTGGGCCATCGCCGAGGGTCGTTCCGCGGCCGCCGCGGTGGATGCGTACCTCGAAGGAACGTCGGCTCTGCCGTCTCCGATCGAGACCACCACCGCCCCGCAGCGGTAGCTGTAACTGCTCGTACAATCCGCACCCCGGTAGGTTTTCCTACCGGGGTGTCGGTTTATCGTGCGGAGGTCACGTTCGGTCGGTAACGTTCATTTACCGATCGTGCATCTTTAGGTCACGTCGTTCTGGCAGCATCCCGTCTGCAGAACGACAAGGGGAGAACAGGGTTGAGGCCATGGCAATGAGACGGGTTATCGCATTCTTGACCGCAGTGGCTGCTGCGGCGGCCATCCCGGTGGCATCGGGAGTTGTGGGCACGAGCGCAGTAGCGAACGCAGCGCCATGCCCGAGCCTGTACGTGGTCGCGATTCCGGGAACGTGGGAAACGTCCACCAAGGAGAATGTCAGGCCCACTCCGGGTCTGCTGTCCGCGGTGACGAACGGTCTGCCGTCGTCGATCCGCACGGATTACGTCACCTACGCGGCGACCGCGTTCCCGTGGGAGTCCGACGTGTACGGGCGCTCGAAGGCGCAGGCGGTCACCAATGCCAAGGGCATGCTGTCGTCGATGGTGCAGCAGTGCCCCGACACGAAGCTGTCGATCATCGGCTACAGCCAGGGCGCCGACGCCGCGGGTGATCTCGCCGCGGAGATCGGCACCGGACTCGGTGTCGTCCCCGCCGACAAGATCGCCGCCGTCGGACTCGTCTCCGATCCGCGGCGGTCGCCGACCGACGCCCTCGTCGGGCCGCCCGTCGCCGGCAGCGGCGCCGGTGGTCCCCGCATCGGTGGGTTCGGCTGGGTCAGCCAGAACACGCGCACGTTCTGCGCGTACGGCGACCTGTACTGCTCGACGCCCAAGGACGACTTCGTGACACGGTTCGCCGGTTTCCTCGCGCAGACGTCGGATCCCACGCCGTCGCTGTTCGGCCGGTACCAGGAAGAGGCCCTCGCGATCTGGAACGATCTCCTCGCGGTCGGCGGTGTGCCCACGCTGATGGCTCAGCTGGACGAGCAGTCGAACGAGAAGCGCATCGACGAACTCGAGCAGTTCTACAAGTCGCAGGCGCACCAGGATTACACCAGCTACGCGGTCGACGGATCGGGCACGCCCGCCACGACCTGGCTGAGGAACTGGTTGCGCGATATCGCGTGAGTTCCACCGAAGGCGGCAGGGGATGATGTCCATCGTGACCGACACCCCTGCCGCCTTCGTCGGCTACGACGCCTTCGTGACCGTCCGGTGGTCCGACATGGACGCCTTCCAGCACATCAACCACGCGCGGATGGTGACGTTGCTCGAAGAGGCCCGGATCGACTGGCTGCTCAGCGAGGGCAGCGAGAATTCGACGCTCATCACGAGCGCGTTCATCGCCGACATCCAGGTGAAGTACCGGGCGCAATTGCGGCATTCCGACAGCCCGCTTCGGGTCACGATGTGGATCGCCAAGCATCGCGCCGTCGACTTCACCATCGGTTACGAGGTCCGGGGTGCGGGTGCCGCGCTGACCGACCCGCCCGCGGTCACGGCGACCACTCAGATGGCCGTCGCGGACGTCGAGGCGCAGCGGCTACGCCGGATCACCGCCGCCGAGCGCGAGTATCTGACCCGCTGGTCCCGCACGTGAGTGGCAATGTGTGTTCCGGCACGCTTTCCCACTCACCTGCGGAGGGCGTCGGGGGCCGGTAGGGGACTGTCGGGGTCGAGGGCGGCCCCGCGGCTGCGCATGGTGGTGTCGACCAGCGCCCACGCCCACGCGGCCAGCTGCTCGGTCAGCGCTCCGGCGTCGGTACCGCCCGGTCGTTCGATCCACTCCGCGGACACCGACTCCACCATCCCGATCAGAGCCGTCGCCAGCGGTGTCGCCGTGGCGGGGGCGCCGAGCGCGTCCAGATACGGGTGGAGCATGTCGGCGACCGCGGTGCTGATGGCCCGCCGCACCTCCTCGGTGGCCGGCGAGAACGACATCAGGTAGCGGTACAGGTTGGCGTGTTCGGTGAGCCAGTCGAGATGCGTGCGCGCGGCCCGGGTGAGGATCGTGTGCGGCGTGCCCTCGGTGGTGATCACGGGGGCGTATTCGATCAGCATCATCGCGGCGATCCGCCGGGCGACGGCGTTCTTGAGGTCGGTGCTGTCGTCGAAGTGGCGGTAGATGCGGGTGCGCGCGACCTCGGCGTAGACGGCCATCGTCGCGACCGACACGTCGGGACCTTCGTCGGCGATGGCGACGAGAGCCCGTTCGACGAACTCCGAGCGCCGCTTCTCGCGTTGCCCGCGCCAACGGGCAGCGCGCCCGTCGCCGGTGTCTTGCTGGGGGTTCGTCATCGAAACGAATCGTAGTCTTCCCTGTCGCGGCGTTTCCGTATAGCGTCGGCAGTATGCGGTACATCGATGTACCACACACTCTGCAGCTCGGACGCCGACACGTTGGGAACACCGCCTTGTCCATTCAGCTCTGCCTGTCCGGCCCCCGCCGGTCTGGGCGTTCGACGATCGGGTTGCGCAGCATCACGGTGATCGTCGTTCCGCCCCCGATGGCGTTCGAGTACCTCAGCGACCCGGAGACGGTTGTGGTTCCGGTGCCGCTGCCGTCCCGCGCCCGCATCACCGCGTCGGACCCGGGTCGCCGTCTCGTCGTCGAACTGGATCACGGAGTGCACGAATCGGTCTGGACATTCGCCGCCCTCAGCGCGGACGAAACGGAACTCACCGTCGACTTCCGCGTTCACTCGTCCGGCCGACCTGCCGGACAACTCCTCGGCGGGGTGGCCGCGCCGGTGGTGTGGCAGGCCCTGCGACGCGCCCAGGTCGCGTTGAAGGACCGGATCGAAACCCTCTACTACGAGCCCGCCGACCCGGCAGGCGCCGACCGAAGGAAAGCATGACGTGGGATTCTCGGTTGCGGGCAAGACGGTCCTGATCACCGGCGCGGCGATGGGGATGGGACGTCTGTTCGCCCGGCTCGCCGCCGCCGACCACGCGCGGGCGGTGGTGTTGTGGGACATCGACGCCGACGCCCTCGACCGCACGGCACAGGAACTGCGCGACACCGGGTGCACCGTCAACGCGCAGGTGGTCGACGTCGACTCCGTCCGCGCGGCGGCCGCCGAGGTGCTCGGTGCGTACGGTCGACCCGACGTGCTGATCAACAACGCCGGTGTGGTGCGCGGCAAGTACTTCTGGGAACACGACCACGAGTCCGACACGAAATTCGTGATGGACGTCAACACGCTCGCGCCGATGTACGTGACCAACGAATTCCTGCCCTCGATGATCGAGGACCGCGGCCGGGAGTGCCGCATCCTGAACATCGCCTCGGCCGCCGGGACGGTGGCGACGCCGAGAATGGCCGTGTACGCGGCATCGAAGTGGGCTGCCCTGGGCTGGAGCGATTCGCTGCGACTCGAGTTGGTCCAGGCCGGGCACGGTCACGTGAAGGTGACCACCGTGTGCCCGAGTTACATCTCCACCGGGATGTTCGACGGCGTGAAGAGTCCGCTGTTCGCCCCGATCCTCAGCCCGGACGTTGTCACGGCCCGGTCGTGGCGGGCGATGACCCGGGGCAAGCCGCTGCTGATCCTGCCGCGGTCGCTGTATCTGTCGCGGGTGGCGAAGGCCGTGCTGCTGGTACGCGCCTGGGATCGTCTTGCCGACCGGCTCGGTGTCTACCGCAGCATGGAGGCCCACACCGGCCGGGTGCAGGCCTCCACCCCCTGACGCTCCGGATCAGCCGAGATCGAAGCGGGCGCCGAGCCGCATGCTGCCCGGGGCGAGGCGGCTCAGTGCGCGCCCGACCTTCGCCTCGGGCGTGACGGGAACGACGGCCTTGTTGGACTTGACCGCCTTCACGATCTGCGTCGCCACCCGATCCGGGGTGAAACCTCTTCTGCGGTATAGCTTGTCGGCCCGGTTCCGCTTCTTCGCCTGCTCCTCCGGTGTGGTTCCGGCGAAGTCGGTGGCCTGGACGATGTTGGTGTGGACCAGCCCGGGACAGATGGCGCTGACGCCGATGCCGTGATTCACCAATTCCGCGCGGAGACAGTCCGACAGCATGAACACGGCGGCTTTACTTGTCGCATACGCAGTGAGTTGCTTCTGCGGAGTGAACGCGGCCGCGGACGACAGGTTGACGATGTGGCCGCCGATCCCGCGGTCGATCATCTGCTGCGAGAATGCCCGGGAGCCGTAGACGACACCCCAGAAGTTGACGTCCATCACTCGCTCGAAGTCCTTCTGCGGGGTCTTCGTGAACGTGCCCGAGTATCCGATCCCGGCGTTGTTCACCACGACGTCGGGGGTGCCGTGCTCGGACTGCACCTTCTCCGCGAAGCGTTGCACCTCGTCCTCCACCGCGACATCCACCTGGTAGGCGTGGGAGCCGCCGCCGAAGATGGCGACGGCGCCGCCGCCCTTCATCTGCGCGGAGTTGATGAGGTCCGCGGTCTGCTGGGCCGATTCGAGGTCGCGGTCGGCGATCACCACGACGGCGCCTTCCGACGCGAACGCCAGCGCCGTCTCGCGGCCGATCCCGCTGCCCCCGCCGGTGACGACGACGAGGGTGCCGTCGAGATCCCGGAGGCGGTGATGCTTCCGGGTACCGCTGCGCCAACCTCTGACTTCGCCGAGAAGACTCATGTGACCATCTTGTCCGAGTACGGTCGATCGTGTGCTGATCTGGTACGTCAGCTATGGATCGAACATGGCGACGACGCGTCTGACCTGCTATCTCCGCGGCGGTCGCCCCGCCGGGGGCAACCTCGTGCACACCGGCGCCCGCGACGGCAGCGCTCCTCGTGAGTCGATGCCGGTGGAGATCCCGGGCTCGGTGTTCTTCGCGGGAGAGTCGCGGATCTGGGGTGGCGGCCGCGCCTTCTACGATCCGGACGCGCCCGGCACCGTCGCCGCCCGCGCGTTCCTGGTGACGCAGGAACAGTTCGAGGACATCCACGGACAGGAACCCGCCTGCTACGACCGTCTGGTCACGCTCGGGTCCCGCGCCGGCGTCCTCATGTGCACGTTCACCACCCGGGCCCGCGGTGACGTCGTCGCCCGGAACGCGCCCGCACCCGCCTATCTCGCGACCATCGCGGACGGTCTCCGGGAGGCGCACGGCTGGGACGAACCGACGGTCGCCGATTATTTGACGCGGCTTCGGGTTTCCTAGCCGACCCAACTGTGCTTACGTGAGACGGGCCACACGAGGTGGCGTCCACGAAAGGGAGTCGATGTCCGATCTGCATGTCGTAGCGACCATTCCTGCCAAGCCCGGCTCCGAGGACACCGTCCGCGACGGGCTGGCCGCGCTGGGGGCGGAGAGCCGAAACGAAGAGGGCTGCATCTCGTACGAGGTGTTCGAATCCACCGCCGTCGCGGGAACCTTCGTCACCGTGGAGGTGTGGACCGGTCAGGACGCGCTCGACGCGCACATGAAGTCGCCGCACTTCCAGGCCGCGCTCGGCACGTTCGGTGAGCACCTCGCCGGGGCACCGGCGATCCACACGCTGAAGCCGGTTTCCTAGAGTCGGCGTTCGTGACCACACCACTCACGAGCATCACCCCTGAAGGTCCCGTCCGCGGGGGCGTCGTCGTCATCCAGGAGGCGTTCGGCGTCACCGAGCACATCGTCGACGTCTGCCGTCGTTTCGCCGCGGCCGGATATCACGCCGTCGCGCCGCACCTGTTCCACCGCAGCGGAGATCCGGTGCTGGGCTACGACGACCTGCAGGCGGCGATGCCGCTGATGGGTGAGCTCACGGCCGCGAACATCGACGAGGACGTCGACGGGGCCGTCGCGGCTCTGTCGGCGGCCTCGATCGCCCCGCGGAACACCGCGATCGTCGGGTTCTGTATGGGCGGGACGGTCGTGTTCCACACGGCGACGCGACTCGACCTCGGCGCGGCAGTGAGTTTCTACGGCGGCGGCATCGCGAAGGGACGCTTCGGCTACCCGCCGCAACTCGACGTCGCAGGCCGGCTCGCGACGCCGTGGCTCGGCCTGTTCGGTGACCGGGACAAGGGAATTCCGCCGGAGGACGTCGAGGAACTCCGCGCCGCGGTCGCCAGCGCCTCCGTGGACACCGAGATCGTTCGCTATCCCGAGGCCGAGCACGGCTTCCACTGCGACGACCGGCCCGCGGTGTACAACGAGGCGGCCGCACGGGACGGATGGGCGCGAACCCTGCAGTGGTGTGACGCACATTTCGACGGCACTGCGGGAACCGCCTGACGGCGGCCTGATCGGCGCGAACGGCGCGGGCGGGAACCCGATGTGCGTCAGGCGAGAACGAGCGAAAAGCGCCTGACGTGCCGCGCGGTCTGCTTCGTGAGCGCGACCTGTGACCGAACCGTTATAGTCTGCGTCATGACTTCAGTTCTCGGTGTATCGGTAGGCGCCAGCGCGGTGCGCTTCGCGCGCCACGACGCCGTGAGCCTCGACACGCCGATCTTCGAATCGCGGTCGGTGACCGCAACACTCGAACGGCCGGAGGAGCTGGCCGCCGAATCGATCGGGACGGTGCTCGCCGAGCGCGACGAGGTCGACGAGGTGCAGGCCATCGGCGTCGCGTACCAGGACGAGGCGCAGGCCGGTGCCGTGCAGGCCGCGATGGCCCGGCTGCAGATCGGCAACTTCCAGTTGGTCCCCGAGGTCACGGCCGCGCTCCAGATGCTCGAGATGTCCGGCGAACTCGGCGACCACGCGACGCTCGTGTTCTACGACCTCGGCAGTTCGGGTCTCACCGTCACCGTGGTCGACCGGGACACCGGCATGGTGCTGAGCTCGGCACGGTCGGATCAGATCAGCGGAGACCTCGTCGATCGACTGATCTGCGACAACCAACTCGAATTGCAGCGCTTCGCTCACCCCGCCGATGCGGCGGCCGCCCTCGCGCTCGCCGCGCGGTGCCGCGACGCGAAGGAGCAGCTGTCCACTCACGGCGCGGTGTGCATGCCGGGTGAGGGCGGGCTCCTCCTCCTGACCCAGGACGGTTTCGACTCGCTCATCGCCAGTCCCGTCGAAACGTCGGCGCGCCTGACCCGTGAGGTCATTCGCCGCTCCGGCCGCGTCCCCGACGCCGCGGTGCTGATCGGTGGTGGCGCGCATATTCCGCTGGTCACCTCGGTGATGGAATCGTGGCTCGACCTTCCCGTGATCGTGCCCGCGCAACCCGAGCTGGTGGCCGCCGAGGGCGCGGCCCTGCTGGCCCGCCCGATGTCCGAGGAGTTCGTCGGCGCGGCGGCGCCGCTGCTGCCCGACGAAGAGTTCGATGCGCAGCCGTGGCCCCAGCCGGACGCCGAATCCTGGACGGAGTCGCCGGCGGACGAGGCGCCCCCGGCCCGGCGCCGCCGTGGCTTCGTCCTCGCCGGCAGTGCCGTGGCCGTGGTCGCCGCGATCGGGCTCGGTCTCGGAATCGGGGTCGGCACCGACCTCCTGGGTTCGGACGAGGAGGCGCAGCCGGCCGCGACGCAGCAGGCCACGCAGGCGCCGAGCGTGCAGCGCGCAGCGCCCGCCCCGCCGACGACCACCGCGGACGTGCCCCCGTCCGCGGATTCCGTTCCGTCCGCGGTCGCGGAGCAGCCGGTGATCCCGCCGCAGACCGAGGTGCGCAGCACGTATCAGTCACGGACGCAGGCGCAGACGCAGACGCAGACGCAGAGTCCGGCTCAGGCGCCCGTGGTGCCCGGCACGGGCGCTGTTCCGTCCGATACGTCGGCTCCGACGACGACACCGGAACCCGCACCGCTCATTCCGGGTCTGCCGCAGTTTCAGCTGCCGACGATTCCGCCGCCCGCGCCGCTCCCCGTGCCGGAGTTGCCCCGGATACCAGGGCTCTGACCACCGCGCTTATATAACGGCGCCGGAATCAGTGAGGGTCCAACTCGCCGTTCGTGATCAAACCGTTATAGTTAGCCCATGGTTTCAGTCCTCGGTGTATCGGTAGGCGCCAGCGCGGTGCGGGTGGCGTATCCGGACGACCGGGGGCCCGCCGTCCGGACATTTCCCGTCGATCCGGCACGCGAGCGGCCGGAGGATGTGGTCGCCGATTCCGTCGACACGGTGATTGCCGAGAACGCCGCCGACGACGACGTACAGACCATCGGCATCGCGTACCGGGATCCGGCTCAGGCCGCTGCCGTGGAGGCCGCGATCGCCGACTGCCGGCTGGTTCCCGAGGTGACGGCCGCGCTCTGGATGCTCGAGGCCTCCGGGGAACTCGGCGACCACGCGACGCTCCTGCTGTACGACCTGGGCAGTTCCGGCCTCACGGTCACCGTGGTCGACCGGGAAAGCGGAACGGTGTTCGGGTCGTCCCGCACGGACGAGATCGGCGGCGACCTCGTCGATCGGTTGATCCGCGACCATCAACTCGAGGGCAAACGCATCGCGGCGCCTGCCGACGAGGCCGGGGAGTCGGCGCTCGCCGCCCGGTGTCGCCGCGCCAAGGAGGAATTGTCCACCAACACCGCGGTCTGCGTTCCTGGTGACGGTGGTCTGCTCCTGCTGTCGCAGGACGTTCTCGAATCGCTCATCGTGCGTCCCGTCGAGGCGTCCGCGCGCCTGGCCCGGGAGGTGATCGCGTCGTCCGGGTGCAGTCCCGACGCGGTCGTGTTGATCGGGGGCGGCGCACACATCCCGCTGGTCGCCTCGTTGATGGAATCGTGGCTCGCACTACCGGTGATCGTGCCCGCGCAACCCGAACTGGTGGCCGCCGAGGGCGCCGCGCTGCTGGCGCAGGAGCACTCGGGAACGTCCGCGACATCCGCCCGGCCCGTGCGCCGGGGTGGTGTGCTGGCCGGCGGTGCGTTGGCCGTCGTCGCCGTGATCGGTCTCGGCCTCGGGGTCGGCGGCAGTCTTATGCAGGGTTCCGACGGTGACGCACGCCCCGTCGCCACGCAGCCGAGCTACGTCGACGTGTCGCCGTCATCCGCGCTGCCATCGGCGGCGACGCTGCGGCCGTCGGCAGCGGTGTCGGTCCCGGACGCGTCCCAGCAGGAGGTGAGCGCGCCGGAACCCGCTCCCGCACCTGCCCCCGCGCCGCGCCCCCTCATTCCGGGGCTGCCGCAGATCCAGCTGCCGACACTCCCTCCGCCTCCGCCCCTGCCCCCGTTGCCGCGGATTCCCGGTCTCTAGCGACGGCTCATCGGCGCAGCATGTCCCGGACGTGACCGGTCTCGTTGACCGACGCCACCCGCCGTTCACCGCTGCGGGAGACGAGCACACGGGTCACGGACACGTACTCGATCGGGAACACGAGCGGCCGGTCGAGGCCGAGCAGGTCCTGCAGGAATACGTTGATGACACCGCCGTGCGCGAATACCGCGACGGTGTCCTCGTGGCCGGATTCGTCGACGACGCGGCCGAGCGACTCGAACACACGGGCGCGGAAGGCGTCGGCGTCGACGGACTTCGGGAACTCGCCGGCGCGGATGCGGGCGAACGCCTCCGGCGCCCGGGCCTCCGCCTCGTGGAACGGGATGTAGTGGTCGAGGTCGTAGTCGTACTCCGCGAGCCCGACGTACTCGGTGACGGGAAGGTTGAGTGCCTCCGCGACCGGCGCGGCCGTTTCCAGCGCGCGTCGTTGCGGGCTGCTCACGATCCGGGCGATGCGGTACGGGGCCAGCGCCGCGGGCAGGCGCTTGGCCTGGGCGTGACCTTCTTCCGTCAGTGCCGGGTCCGCGCGCCCGTCGGACGCAGTGACGAGTTCGGGCAGCGCGTGGCGGATCAGTAGCAGTTGCACATCGATCAGCTTGCCAGCTCCCGCGCGAGGGTCGCGATCTGGCCGGGCTGATCGATCATCGCGTGGTGATGGGCGGGGGACACCACCCGGAACGCGGCGCCCAGGAACTCCGCGAACTGTCGCTGCGTGCGGATCCATGCCGAGCCCCACGGCGTGGGGCGTCCGGTGTGCGCGGCCGCGACGACGACGGGTGCCGTCAGCGCCGTGGTCTCGCGGAGCGCGGCCAGTTCCTGGGCCAGCGCCGGATACGACGCGTTCTCGACGATCGAGGATTCGAGGTATGCGGGCTCGCGGTAGATCCGTTCGACCCAGCGCCGGATGTCCGGCGCGATCCCGTCCGGGGGCGTCGAGTGGTTCAGGATCCGACGCACCGTGGGTCCGAGCCGTCGTTGCAGGCCCACCCGGCTCGCGAATCGGGCCACCCGGCGACCCGCGCCGACGCGCCACCGCGTCGGGATCACCCGGTGCGGCCGGGTCGTGACGGTGGCGTCGAGGAGGATCACGCCGGCGGTGCGCTCCGGGTACAACCGGGCGAAGGCCTCGGCGTAGATGCCGCCGAGGGAGTGGCCGACCACCACGGCCGGGGTGTTCACGTCCAGGGCGTCGAGAACGGCGGCGATTCTTACGGCCTCGCCCCGGGCGGACGGCCGCTCGCCGGAGGATGGGCTGAGTCCGTACCCGGGTCGGTCGATCCGCACGACGAGGCTGGTCCCGGACAGCAGATCGACCACCTCGTCCCAGTCGAACCAGTTGCCGCCGAGGCCGCCGCAGAGGACGACGGGTGGTCCGTCGCCGTCGACCACTACGTGTACTCCCGCCACCATTTCCCCAGGACGTTTCACGTGGAACCATCACTTTCCGGGGTGACGTGAATCACGGTGAGCGCCACGAAGATCAGCCACCCGGAAAAGGCGGCGAGCTGGACACGCTGCCCGAGTCCGAGCCAGGCGTCCTGCTGGCCGCGCAATCCGGCGGCCGTCAGCGTCCACACCGTGCCGCCGATGAACACGAACGCCACGACCACGCCGGTGAGTTTCAACCAGGTGGGCCAGCCGTAGCGGAACGCGGCCAGCAGGAACGCGAGCGTCGACACCACCGCTCCCGTCGACGCGGACGCGCTGGTGACGGCGTGCAGATCATGGGTGAGCGGCAGGTGCCCGGCGTTCTCGCGGGCGGCGCACACGGCGTCGGTGGTGGCGGCGCAACTCATCGGCAGACGCGAATCCGCGATCGTCGCGAGCGCGAACACGATCAGTGCGATCCACCCGACCGACGTCACCCAGCCGCGCGAGTACCGTGACAGTCCCAGCACCCCGGCGACGGCGACGATGCACCCGGTGACCAGGTCGCTGGAGCGGAACCAGAATCCGTACGGCTGATCCGCGGCCGCGAGTTCGCTCGCGAATCCCCGCAGCGGATCGATGCCGGTGTCGAGGACGAACTCGAGCAGCCACGACGCGTACCCGACCGCACCGAGGATCAGGAGCGCCGCGACGGCGACCCGGCCACGGGCGATCATTGCCTCGGCTTGGCCAGGGGGAAGGCGAGGGTTTCGCGGATGCTTCCGCCGGTGATGAGCATGACGACCCGGTCGACGCCCATGCCGAGCCCACCGGTCGGGGGCATGGCGTGTTCGAGGGCCTGCAGGAAGTCCTCGTCGAGTTCCATCGCCTCTTCGTCACCGCCGGCGGCGAGCATCGACTGCTCGGTGAGCCGGTTTCGCTGATCCACGGGGTCGGTGAGTTCGCTGTACGCGGTGCCGAGTTCGACGCCCCACGCGACGAGGTCCCACTTCGCGGCGACCCCCGGAATGGTGGGGTGGGGACGCGTCAGCGGCGACATCGACGTGGGGAAGTTGGTGTAGAAGGTGGGGAATTCGGTGTAGTCCTCGACGAGGTGCTCGTACATTTCCTGCGCGACGGCGCCGGCGTCCCAGGTGGACTGGTACGGGATCTCGTGTTCGTCGCACAGCCGTTGCAGTTCCGGGAGCGGTGTCTCGGGGGAGACGTCGACCCCCAGTTTCTCGGCGACCGCCTGATGCATCGTCTTGACGGGCCACTCGCCGGAGATGTCGACCTCCACCAGGGTGCCGTCGGGGCCGGGCCGCATGACGATCTCGCGTCCGTACGCGGCGACCGCCGCCGTCTGGATGAGCTCGCGGCACAGCACCATCATCTTCTCGTAGTCGCTGTGCGCCTCGTACGCCTCGAGGATGGTGAACTCCGGGTTGTGCTTGAAATCGACGCCCTCGTTGCGGAAGACGCGGCCGATCTCGAAGACCTTCTCCATGCCGGCGACGCAGAGCCGCTTGAGGTACAGCTCGGGCGCGATCCGCAGGTAGAGGTCCAGGTTGTAGGCGTTGATGTGGGTGAGGAACGGTGCAGCGTTGGCGCCGCCGTGGACCTGCTGCAGGATCGGGGTCTCCACCTCGAGGAAGCCGCGACCGCCGAGCGAATCGCGCAGCGACTTCACGACGGCACTGCGGGCCTCGAGCAGGCGCCGGGCGTCGGAGTTGATCGCGAGGTCGACGTACCGCTGCCGCACCCGGGTCTCCGGGTCGGACAGTCCCTTCCACTTGTCCGGCAGCGGGTGCAGGCACTTGCCCGTCATGCGCCATTCGTTCGCCAGCAGTGACAGTGCGCCCCTGCGGCTGTATCCGATGACGCCGGCGACCTCGACGAGGTCGCCGAGGTCGAACTCGGCTGCGAACGCCCGGATGCGATCGGTCCCCACCCGGGCTTCGTCGACGAGGACCTGGATGTCGCCGGACCAGTCCCGGACCACCGCGAACACGACGCCGCCGTAGTCGCGGATCCGGAGCAGGCGGCCGGCGATGCGTACCGTCGTGCCCTCGGGGGATTCCACGGCCTCGGTCACCGTGTGGGTGGGCGGGAACGCGACCGGGTAGGGGTCGATGCCCTGTTCGGCGAGGCCGGCGAGTTTGTCGAGCCGGACGCGCACCTGCTCGGGACGTTTCGGTCCGGTCGCCGCCGGCGCGAGGCCTTCGCCGGGTGCGCTGCCGTCGGAGTGCAGACCCTCGGCGGCGACGAGTGCGGCGGGGACCGCGGCGTGGGTGCCGGTGTGCGCGATGGCGTCCCGGGTTCCGGAGCGGCCGAACCGGGGCAGGGTCACGAATCCTTCCGCGACGGCGGACGCGAATCCGACGCGCAGCAGTTCCCGGTTGTCCTCGAAGCAGAGGAACCGCGGCACCCACTCGGGCTGGTATTTCACGTTGGACCGGTAGAGCGCCTCGAGCTGCCACCAGCGGGAGAAGAACACGAGGATCGAACGCCAGATCCGCAGGATGGGTCCCGCTCCGATGCGGGAGCCCTCCTCGAAGACGGAGCGGAACACCGCGAAGTTCAGCGACACCTTCGTGATGCCGAATTGGTCGGAGGTGGTGGCCAGTTCGGACACCATCAGCTCCACCACCCCGTTGGGGGACGTCGGCTTGCGGCGCATCAGGTCGAGGGAGACACCCGTCGGTCCCCACGGGACGAGCGACAGGATGCCGTCGATCTCGCCGTCCTCGTCGATGGCCTCGACCAGCAGGCAGTCGCCGTCGAGCCGGTCGCCGAGCCGGCCGAGCGCCATGGAGAATCCACGCTCGGTTTCGGTGTCGCGCCACGCGTCCGCGAGTCGGATGGCCTCGGCCATCTCTTCGGCGGGCACGTCACGGTGCCTGCGGATCCGGACGGTGACGCCCTGGCGGCGGACGCGGGTGACGGCCTGGCGGACCTGCCGCATGTCGCGTCCGCTGAGGTTGAATTCGCGGGTGCGGAGGATGGCCTCGTCGCCGAGTTGGAGCACGGTGAGACCGGCCTTGTTGTAGGCGGTGGCCCCGATTTCGCTGGCCCCCATCACGGCGGTGGCCCAACCGTATTGGGACGACAGGGCCTGCCACGCCTCGATCGCGTGCGGCCAGGCCTCGGGGTCGCCGATCGGATCACCACTGGCGAGGCACACGCCGAGTTCGACGCGGTAGGTGATGGCCGCCTTCCCGCTGGGTGCGAAGACGACGGCCTTGTCGCGGCGGGTGGCGAAGTAGCCGAGGGAGTCGTCGGCGCCGTACTGCAGCAGCAGTCCGCGCAGCGCTGATTCGTCGTTGCCGGTGAGGGCGTTGTGGGAGCGCTGGGCGCGGAACAGGGTGATGACGGCGGCCAGCAGGGCGAGGGCGCCGAACAGGCCGAGGAGGGTGTTGACGAATCCGTGTGGGCGTCCGCTGAACTGTTCGTTGTCGGCCGCGGCGAGGGCGGTCACGCGGTTGAGCGCCCACAGGAAACGTTCGCCCTGCGGCAGGGTGCCGGGGAAGAGTTCGACGAGTCCCCACCCGACCAGGGTGCCGATGGCGAGACCGACGACGAGCACGCCGAGGGCTTTCCAGCCCGCGCCGCGCCGGACCCGGGTGTAGAACTCGGGCCGGGCCGCGATGAGGATGCCGATGAGCACCACCTGGACCACGGCGGCGACCATCGCGTTCACGTTCCGGTCGGTGATGCTCACGATCACGTTGGTGATCAGGATCAGCGTCAGGTAGATCGTCAACAGCCACCAGGCGATGCGTTTGCGGCTCGCCAGCGCCGCGGCGAGCAGCGCGACCACCAGCGCCCACGACAGGCTGGTGTCGGGAGCGTCGAAGTAATACGTGTCGACGTACTCCCGCGGCACGTGCACGTAGTAACGCAGCACCGGCGAGATGCTCCACAGGAACACCAGCACCGAGAACACGCCCAGGGTCAGTCCCGCGATGTGGGGAACCTGGTGGAGGCGCCCGTTCTTCGATCCGAGGGCGGGTCGGGGCCGTGGTCCGGTGGCGACGGCCGCCTCGGACGCCTGGTGTGTCTCGGTGCTAGCTGACATCGAGTGTTTCCTTCCCGGCAAGAGATGCGTACCGATCACGGGAGACAGATGTTCCAGTGTTCAGTGTGAGCCGTCGGGCCGCGATTTGGGGGGAGAGGGAAGATAGAGGCATGTCCGACATTCACGACGCCGTGCCGATCCGCGACGAATCCATTCGTCTCGGCCAATTCCTCAAGCTCGCCAACCTCATCGAGTCGGGGGCCGAGGCGAAGGAAGTGATCGCCGACGGGCTGGTGTCGGTGAACGGTGAGGTCGAGGTGCGGCGGGGACGGCAACTGCGGGACGGGGACGTCGTGGAGATCGGCGGGATGACGGCGAGGGTGAGCGCTCAGGCCTGACGGTCCGCGGCGGCGAACTTCCGCAGGAACAGTGCCTCGGCGACGGCGAGGTTCTCGATTTCGCCGGGATTCACACTCTCGTTGGGGGCGTGGATGAGGCAGCGCGGTTCCTCCACGCCGATCAGCGCGATCTCCGCTCTCGGGACGACGGCCGAGAAGACGTTGCACAGGGGGATGGAACCGCCCTGTCCGGCGGTTCCGAGTTCCCTCCCGAACGCCTCTTCCATCGCCGCGCCGAGGGCGGCGTAACCGGGACCGTCGGTGGTCGCGCGGAACGGGGAGCCCACCGCTTCGCGTTCCACTTTCACCCGTGCGTTCCACGGGGCGGCGTTCTCGAGGTGCGCCGCGAGTGCGTCCTGCGCCTTCCGCGGGTCCGTGCCGGGCGGGACCCGCAGGTTGAGGCGGGCCGATGCGCGCGGCGAGATGGCGGCGGCCGATCCGACGACGGGCGGGCAGTCGATGCCGAGAATGGTCAGCGCCGGCCGCGCCCACACGGCGTCGGCGATCGAGGCAGAGCCTGCGAGGCGGACCCCGTCGAGAACACCGGCGTCCGCCCGGAACTGTGCCTCGGGGTAGTCCACACCCGTCCACGTCTCGTTCGAGTCGAGACCGTCGACGACGGTGTTGCCGTCCCGGTCCCGGAGCGTGGCGAGCATCTGGACGAGGGCGGCGAGAGCGTCGGGGGCTGGTCCGCCGAACATGCCGGAATGCACTTCCCCGGCCAGGGTCTCGACGTGGACCACGACGTTCGCGATGCCGCGGAGGGTGGTGGTGACGGTAGGCAGGCCGACCGCGGCGTTGCCGGTGTCGACGACGAGGATCATGTCGGCGTCGAAGAGTTCGGGCCTGGACTCGACGAGGTTCTCGAGCCCGCCGGTGCCCATCTCCTCGGATCCTTCGGCGACGATCCTGATGCCGACGGGGAAGGGGGTGCCGAGTGCGCGCAATGCCAGCAGATGCATGACGATGTTGCCCTTGCAGTCGGCCGCGCCGCGCCCGTACCAGCGCCCGTCCCGCTCGGTGAGGGTGAAGGGGTCGGTGTGCCACAGCTTCTCGTCGCCGGGCGGTTGAACGTCGTAGTGGCAGTACAGCAGCACGGTCGGCGCGCCGTCCGGCCCGGGCTGATGTCCGACGACGGCGTGCGACCCGTCGGACGTTTCGATCAGCTCGGCCTGTCCGATCCCGGTTCCGAGGAACGCGTCCCGAACCCACTCGGCGGCGCGCACACACTCCTCCGGCGGGAACTGCCGCGGATCGGCCACCGACCGCATCGCCACCAACTCGGCGAGTTCGTCACGCGCCGTGGGCATCAGCCCGGCTACCTTGGAACGGATGTCGTCGGACATGTGCGCCTCCTCGGGGTTTCGCAACGTCAGCGGACGACGACGCCGTCCTGATCGCTGTAGACGGTTTCGCCGGGGTTGAACGTGACGCCGCCGATCTCGATCGGGACGTTCTTCTCACCGGAGCCGGTCTGGGTGCTCTTGCGGGGGTTGGTGCCGAGCGCCTTGACGCCGATGTCGAGGGTCTTCAGGATCGCCGAATCGCGAACTGCGCCGTTGATGATCACTCCGGCCCAGCCGTTGTCGACGCCGCGGCCGGCGATGATGTCGCCGACGAGGGCGGTGTGGATGCTGGCGTCGCCGTCGACGACGAGGACGCCGCCGTTGCCGGGCTCGCCGAGGGTCTGCTTGACCAGCAGGTTGTCCTGGAAGCACTTGATGGTGGTGATGGGGCCGGAGAACACTTCACGGCCGCCGAACTGGATGAACTGCGTGTCGCAGCTCCGGATGTCGGGTCCGATCTCGTCTGCCAGGTCGGCGGTTGCCACGGGTTCAGTCATACGCGCCAGGATAGAGGGCGGTCGCTGGGAGAATGCGGGCCATGACGATTGCAGTGACCGGAGCGACGGGGTCCATCGGCGGCAAGGTGCTCGAGCGGCTCGGCGGCGGCGCAGGTGTGCGGCTGATCGGGCGCGACGCGCAGCGACTCGCGCCGCTCGCCGAGCACTTCGACTCGGCGTTCGCCGTGGCCACCTACGCCGACGGGCCTGCGATGACCGCGGCGCTGGACGGCGTCCGGTTGCTGTTCCTCGTCTCGGGGCACGAGAGCGCCACCCGACGCGACGAGCACCGCACCGTCGTGGACGCGGCCCGCGCCGCCGGGGTGGAGCGGATCGTCTACCTGTCGTTTCTCGGTGCGGCGCCGGAGTGCACGTTCACGTTCGGACGCGACCACTACTTTACGGAGCAGCACATCCGGGAGAGTGGGCTGAAATTCACGTTCCTGCAGGACAGCTGGTATCAGTCGATGATCCCGCTGATGGCCGACGAGCAGGGTGTCATCCGCGGTCCTGCCGGGGACGGCCGGGTGAGTGCGGTGGCGCCCGACGACGTCGCCGATGCCGTGACGGCGGTCCTCACCACGGGCAACGGCGACCACGACGGCGTCACCTACCGGCTGACCGGTCCGGAAGCGTTCACCCTCACCGAGGCCGCCGCGACGATCACCCGGGTGACCGGACGTTCGGTGCGTTTCGTGAACGAGACACTGGACGAGGCGTACGCGTCCCGCGCTCACTTCGGGGCGCCGGATTTCGAGGTCGCAGGGTGGGTGACCTCGTATGCAGCGATCGCGGCCGGTGAGTTGGCGGTCGTGACGGGAGACGTCGAGACGCTCACCGGACGCCCGCCGCAGACCTTCGCCGACTACCTTTGCAGCTACACTTGAGCCGTCCTGGCATAGCGAGCGGTAGATAGGTCTTTGATGGTCAGCTCATCCAAGGGTGCGACGCCCACCGTGGTCGGCAACGCCGCAGACTGGCGTCGCCTCGAACCCACGAAGTTGACGCCGATCCTCAGCGCCTCCCTCGACGCGTTCTACGAACACGGCTTCCACGGCACGTCGGTGCGCGACATCGCCCGACGAGTCGGTGTCACGGTACCCGCTCTCTATTACCACCACGAGAACAAGGAAGCAGTTCTCCTCGCGCTTCTCGAGCTGTCCACCAGCGACGTTCTCGAGCGGGCCCACGCCGCGAGCGCCGACGGCGGCGACGATCCGGTGCAGCGGCTCGCCAATGTCATCGAGGCGATCGTGCTGCGGATGACCATGCGGTCCCGGCTGGCGGCGCTCGAGAGCGAGGTCCGGTACCTGAGCCCGGAGAACCGGCAGCGCTACCGCACGGTCCGCAAGGGTGTGGAGGAACTGGTCCTCGAGATCGTCAAAGAAGGCAAGAAGCGCGAACTGTTCGACGTGTCGGATGCCGCGGAGACGACGCGGGCGCTGCTCGGCATGTGCCAGTCGATTCCGCGCTGGTATCACGCCGAAGGCAAGCTGACCCCGGATGCCGTGGCGCGCAAGTACGTCGAGATCGCGATGAAGACGGTGGGATCCACCGAAGACCCGGTGAAACCGAAGAAGAAGCGCACCGCCGACGTCTGACGGCGATGCGCCTCGGCACGGCCGGAGCCGTCAGCTCCCCAGTCCGAGACCGGATCCGACGGCGTCGAATTCCGTCGTCGTCTCGGTCGGCTCGCCGTTCGGCGGGGCGAACGTGAACACGGCGGTGTAGCGGCCGGCCTCGTGGGTCCGGATCGCGGCCGTCCCGGCGCCCAGGGTGAGCGGGATCGTCCGCGCGGTCACGTCGCCGGAAGGGTCGGTGAGTTCCAGCTCGACCGGGGTGGTGCCGTCCGTGCCCGTCGGTGTGGGGGTGACGATCGCGCCGAGCGTCACCAGATTGTTGGCGAAGACGGTTCCGATGGGTGGGACGACGTTGATCTGGTAGGTGGTGGCGGCGGTTGCCGTGGGGGCCAGAGCGAGTGAGGCCGCTCCTGCCAGTGCGGCAATGGTCAAGGTCCCTCGCGAGAAGTGCACAGAATCCCTTCCTGTCGACGGTCTCTACGCGCGGCCACGTTACGGCAGAACCGGGTGATACCCACCCCCATTCGCCGTGTGTCCGAGAATAGTTCGAACACACGGCTTTCCGGCGATCAGGCGTCCAAAGCGGTTCGGGATGCGGTGTTTTCCGGCGCGACCGTACCGTCGGTGTGCTGCATGGGGCAGGTTCGGGGGAAGGTGCCCAGTTTCTCCACGTCGTACCCGTTCGGGTAGCTGCGAATGTTGGGCAGATCGCGCGCGAACTTGGGCACGGTGCGTACGGGGTAGAACCGGACCAGGCGTGCCCGTGCCTTCAATGCCGCACGGGACAGCGTCCGCACGAGGCGGGAGGGCCTGCGGTAGGCGAACGCGTCGAGAAGCGGGTCGTCCATCAGTGCCCACGAGAACCGTTTGATCAGGGGCGCGGGAGCAAGGTTGTTCGGTGGGAACGTGCAGAGAAGATCGAGTGTGGAGTCGGCGACGGCGCGGCCGCCCTCGTCGAACAGGAAGTGTTCCCGCTCGTAATCGTCCAGGAACGTCTCGAACGCCTCGAACGTCTCGGGTATCTCCTTGATGCCCATGTACTTGCCGAGCGCCCGGTAGTAGTTGGTGGATCCGACGATCTCGTTGCGGGTGAGTTTCCGCCAGCCGAAGTCGTCGATCCAGCGCACCGGGGTCACCACGAACGTCGACAGCACGTAGCGCATGTCGTCGTTGGAGATGTCGTAGGAGCCGTGCATCTGGTTCATCCGGCGGATCCCGGCACGCCCGGAATCGCTGGTCAGGCCGTGTTCGAGGACGGCATCGAGGATGAGCCCGGTGTCGTCGTAGCGTTTCTGCACGCGCTCGGTGAACTCACCCGTCTCGAACAGCAACCGGCCGATGGTGGGCACGGCATACGTCCGGAACAGCGCGAAGCTGAGGGCCTGGTTGATGTCCCAGGGAAATTCCTGCGTGGCGAGAATGCGATAGATCTCTTCGTGCTGCGTCTCGGGATCGAGGCGGTCGGTCCGGTGACGTAGATCGAAGCGTTTCATGGTTTCACTTCCTGCAGCGGCTGTGACGGAGGTCCACGTAATTTAGCGATCGTTCAGACGGCTCGACTGTATCGCCGTTCACAGTGCGACGCCAGAGTGGCATTATGCGAACACATGGCACGAAACTCACCACAGACCGACCGCATCGTGATGCTGACGGAACTCCTCGCCGACGAGCCGGAGACGCCCCGCAGCCTCGCCGACATCGCCCGGCACCTGGGCGTCGCCAAGGCGACCTGCTATCCGATGGTCGTGGCGCTGACCGACGCCGGCTGGCTGATCCGGCATCCCACCCGCAAGACGTACCGTCTTGGCCCGGCGCTCATCCCGATCGGGCGCGCCGCCTCGACGGCCACGGACGTCGTCGACCTCGCGCGGTCCGTGATGCACGAACTGGCCGACGCGTCCGACATGGCGTCCATCGCGTTCGTGCAGTCCGGTGCCGACGTGGTGGTGGCCGAGGTGGTGCAACCCGTCGGCGGACGCCGCGGGACCCTCGGCCTGCGGCTCGGCGACAAGGTGCTGCTCGCGCCGCCCATCGGTTCGGGACTCGCGGCCTGGTACCCGCAGGAACAGCGCGAGGAGTGGTACGCGCGCGGCGCGCAGGATTTGGGGGTCGGGGCGGACGATTTGCGGGCCGCGTACGAACCGGCCCTCGCGCTCGTCCGGGAGCGCGGGTATGCGATGGAATCGATGCAGCAGCAAGCACATTCGCTTGCCAGTGCCGTCTCCGAACTCCGCGGTCGCGGAGTGGGAGGGCACCGCTCGACCGTCGCGCTGCGAGAGGCGCGCAAACTGCTGTCGGCGGATGCGGTGGTGGGTGACATCGACCCGGATGGCATCTATCAGCCGCTGTCGATCAATGCGGCGGCATTCGACCGGGATGGTGAACCCGCGGTCGTGCTGTGTGTCGCCGACGCGTCCCGGCCGATGTCGGGGGTGCGGACGGCGGAGATCGGTGAATTGGTTCGTGACGCCGCAGCCCGGGTGACGGCCGCCATGCACGGCCGCCACCCGTGAGTACTTGTTAACCGCGGGCGGTTAACAAGTACTCACAGGCTATTTGAGTTCGGCGAGGACGGTGCCCTGGGTGATGGCGGCGCCGGG
>NZ_JBHURF010000053.1:0-31690 GCF_042674125.1 Rhodococcus sp. NPDC056960
CCCCGGCCACACGGCCCCGACCCAGGAACACCGAACGTGGATGAGCTGACAACCCGGTCAGCAGATCACCGAGATCACCGATCCACGGATTGAGGTTAAATTCAGGCCGCGTTGACGTGCTGCGGGTTACTGTAGTGGACGTCGTTCGGGGGCCCGATAGTCGAGGGCTGAATGCCGCCGTCGAGGGTTGTGGAAGCCTTCGACGTATCGAACCATGTCTTGTCGCGCTGGCGTTTTGGTGGCGTATACGGTGCAGTACACGCATTCGTTCTTCAGTGCAGCGAAGAAACTTTCGGCCAAGCTGCTGTCCCTCTTCGAGGCATTGACTTCGCCTCAGCTCGTGACAATACTAATGCAGCATTGTTAGTTAAGTGGACCGTCCACAGCGATGCGTCCTGTGCGACGCTGACCCTCTGTGCAAGTCACATTGACCTAATCCCCTGTGAGTCGCTTGGCTCTGATAGGAGCATGTTGATGACCTCCCTCCGCGATAAAACCAAGATCGACACCGACGTTGTCGTCATCGGCAGCGGTGCTGCCGGCCTTTCCGCCACCCTGGCGGCCAGGGCCTATGGTGCCGATGTCGTGTTCCTGGAGAAGGGACAACTCGTCGGGGGCACTACTGCCCTTTCTGCGGGCATGGTATGGGTGCCGAATAATCAGGCGGCGGCTGCAGCGGGAATAGCCGACTCTCGCGAACTGGCAATCGAGTACATGGAATCGCTTGCTCGGGGGCTCGAAGACCCCGCACTGATCCCCGTCTATGTGGACTCGGCGCCTGAGGTGGCTAGCTGGCTGGAGAACAACTCCGACCTGCGCTGGACTGTCACTTCCTATCCGGACTACCACTCAGACAATCCTGGCGCCCTGGAGGGGGGCGGACGGTCCCTGGTTCAAGAGAATTACGAGTTCGGCAAGCTCGGAGATTGGGCAGAACGCGTCATTCTCTCCCCCAAGCAGGCGGAACGAATGCGGATCAATCCGGCCGAGGGGGCGTTCGGGGCTAGGAGTGCGCCGACTGCCGATGAGATCGCCCGACGCGAGGGCAAGGACATGCGAGCCTGGGGCCAGGCGCTCGTTGGAGCGCTGCTTGGTGCCGCCCTGGAGCGTGGGGTGGAACCGGTAGTGTCCACCCGAGTTACGGGACTACTCATGAACGGTGACGCTGTAGTGGGCGTCCAGGCCATTGGTCCCGATGGCGCCTTTGAGGTTGGTGCACGGCGCGGTGTGATCATCGCGTGTGGTGGCTTCGACTGGAATTCAGACCTTGTCCGCGCCTACCTGCGGGGGCCGTTGAACAACTCGGTCGCAGTACTGGAGAACGAGGGTGACGGTCTCATCCTTGCGCAGCAGGTTCGAGCAGATTTGGGAACCATGCAAGAGGCGTCTTGGACGCCGATGATCAAGCGACCAGGCCACGTCCGGCACGGCGACGGTGTATTTCCGCGGTCTGCCACGGTGATCGCCGAACGCAGTCGTCCGGGTTCGATCCTTGTGAACCGCGCGGGCAAGAGGTTCTGCAACGAGGCAACCAACTACAACTCTATCGTCGGCGCATTTCACAATATCGACCCGGCGTCCCTGACCTATCCCAACCTCCCGGCCTTCCTTATCTTCGACCAGGCGTTTCGCGATCGTGGTCCGATAGCGGAATGCATGCCTGGAGACGAGGACCCGGATTGGATGGTTGTTGCACCTACCATCGAGGACCTGGGCCGTCGCATCGGCGTGGATCCGCTGGCCTTGGCTGCGACGATCGCTCGCTTCAATGCCTTCGCCGCAGCAGCGTGCGATGAGGACTTCGGACGCGGTGAATCCGCATTCGAACGCGCGAATGGTGATCCGTCAGCACCCGGAGCATCGGCGAACTTGGCGCCAATCGACACTCCGCCGTTTCGTGCTGTCGAGATCGAGATCGGCGCCTTTGGCACGCGAGGCGGCCCGCGTACTGACCAACACGGGCGAGTCCTTCGGAACAAGGAACCGGTGCGTGGCCTCTACGCCGCGGGCAACGCTGCCTCGTCTGTGATGGGGATGTCCTACCCCGGGGGTGGCGCCACGCTAGGCCCAGCTTTGACGTTCGGTCACCTGGCGGGTAGGCACGCAGCGACAGGCCGTTGATCGCCCGTAGACGCGACTCTCGTTCGGCTGCGAAGACTCGAGCCTGATTTAGCCTGGATCTAGATGTAGATCGCGACGCGGTCGCCGGCGACGAGTCCGAGGTCGGTGAAGGTGTTGGCGGCCTTGCTGACTTCGGTGAGCAGGTCGTTGTAGGTCAGGTCGCGGGTGTCGCCCGGTTCGCCCTCGAAGTGGATGGCGACGCGGTCGCCGTTGCCGGCGAGGACGTGGCGGTCGACGCAGTTGTAGGCGACGTTGAGTTCGCCGCCGACGAACCATTTCGCCACGGGGGCGTCGGACCAGTCGAGTACCTCGGAGAAGGGGGCGTGCCAGTGCAGGCGCTCGGCCTGCTTCGCCCAGAACGCGAGGCGGTCTTCGTCGGCGGCAGCCTGGAGTTCGGGGCCGGCGTTCGCCGTGGCGGTGAACTTCTGGCTCGGGGGGAAGGCGGCGATGACGTCGCTGGTCTGCACTGATTGGCCTTTCTGCCGAATCTAGAGACATGCACGGACGCCAACGGTGACCATCATGGTTCCGTGAGTGCACCGGGCGTCATCGCGGACATGTCGTGCGGGTGCGTCGAGGAACAGGAACCGCGATCTCAGCCTCACGGCACGTGAACAGCTTTGCTGATCACCATGTTTCGCACCCTGTCGAGTTTTGTTGCATTAGTTCACGGTGAGACGCGTCCGACAATGGGGCATCTACTTTCGTGTATATCCCGCCGCGCCGATCAGTCGATCAGACCGAGTGTTCGTGCCGCAGTGATCGCCTGGACCCGGTTGGTGACGTTCAACTTACGCATCGCCGTCCTCAGGTACGTCTTGACCGAGTTCTCGACGAGGCCCAGGTTCGCTCCGACAGCACGATTGGTCAGCCCGCGCGCGGCTTCGCGCAGCATATCGACCTCACGTCGGGTGAGGTTCGGGAGGTTCTCCGGGACGCGCGTGGCTCGTGCGCCGCTTAGACGTGCGCGGACCCGTTCCAGCCGTGTGCGCAGGGCTTCGCTGTCCATCGCGGCAGCTATGTCGTCGAGCTCGCGGACGAGGACGGCGATCTCGCTGTCGCTGAGAGCGGACTCCGACGCGGTGGGCAAACCTGCTGGGCGGTCCAGGGCGGACACTGCGTGCACGAGTTGCTGCACCCAGGGGCGGAGATTCTCGTACCACCGTTCGCCGATCCAGCGGCGATTGCCCAGGTAGATCAGGACGTCGGGCGAGCCGGACAGGACGGGAGGAATCGCCGCCAGGGTCTCGAGGTCCTCGCCCAAGACTTGTGCGTCGTAATCGTGGGTGATGCCGCCTGCTGTCTTGTAGCTCGACACCGCGACGGGACGGTTCAACAGCAGTGCCTTGCCGCCGAGGCCAGCTCCGCGGCGGACGATCAGGTTTGCCATCGTGCCGGTACGGGCTCCGTGGGTCGAGGTGACCTGCACCGCGTCACACGAGGGAAGGACGTTCGCGACGAACACCATTTCCATGCCTGACCGAGTTCGGAGTGCGTCCATGGCGTCGAGCACGCTCGTACTCTCAGTGGGGACGTCGGACTTGCCGGTCATGTCAGCAGAATAGTGAATCCAGCAACCACCAGGAGTTTCAGGGGAGTCGAGGATATCCACCAGTCGCATTCACTCCATTCGGGCGCAATGCCGACACATTGCAACGAAGGCCCGCATGTTCTTCTGTCCACGTTATCGACCCTCTGTTCGAGGCTATTCGCTCGTGGGGCGGTGCCGAAGGACGCCGGCCTCGAACGGTAGTCCTCGGTCACCGAACGGCATCGTCGCTAGCCTCTTGTGCCGAGCGAGTGCAGGCCAGGCCCGACCTGTCGGCCGTAACTATGAATACTGCCGGCGCAATCACCGCCGAGCGTGACCGCCTCCGCCATGTCGATCACCACCTTGCCCGGTCACGGGTCGAAGGTGGCGACCGCCACGGTGTCAACGTCTCCGGCAGGACCCGGTCCAGCAGGCACCGAGGCATCCCATCGGGATCCCGGTCGCGGTACGGCGCGGCCGATCGCCAGATAGAGCTGCGTTGTCGAGCAATGCGACTGTCCACGTGGCCGACGAACTCGACTCCCTCGGTCCGGGATTGCCCAGTGACGAGGGCGGCGGTGAGCACGGAAGAGGACGGGAGATTCGTGAGTGGGCGATCGGGGAGGGCCTCGCAGTGTCATCCCGTGGCCGGATTGCGGCCCGAGATCGAGCGAGCCTTCTCTGACGCTCAGGCGGAGAGCCGGTCGCGTTAGTCGCACTACTGTTGATGGATCCGGGCGTGTGATCGTCGCCGACGAGGGTGACGTCGAACCCACCCCACCTGAGCGGAGTCGATGCGGGTTCCGTGCGGTACTGCACGGCTCTCGCGGAGGTGTCGCCGGGTACATGACGGCCGACTGCTTCGGCACCAGTCCGTGCGCGGATGGTGTTCGTGCAGGTCGGGTCGCGTACCGGGCGGGTCGGTGCTTATGCTCGATCTCGGGAGTCCTCCGAGCGAAGAGGTGCATCAGCATGGCCCGAAACAGCGGCAACCGGCCGGTCGATGGTCCGGTGTTGACTGTCGGTGTCCGGGTGCTGGTCCGCAGGAGCGCCGGGGCCGATCTCACCGGTGCGGTCGTGAAGGATTATGCGGCGGTGACCGACCCGGGCGGTGGTGGGCACGAGTGGGCGCCGGTGCATCGGTGGGCGGTCGCACTCGATGACGGGCGACTGGTGTTCGCCGACACCGAGGACCTGACCATTGATCCCGGCTTTCCCCGCTCCGCCCCGGACCCGAACTCAAACTTGGACTCGGGTTCGGCCGGGGGGACATCGGGTCGGCATCGGGGAGAGTGATCGGCGGCAGTCGCCTTGGTGGCCGGTTCTGGCGGCGTCGAACATCGTTCACACGAATGTCTTTAGCAGTCAGTCGATTACATGAATGAGCGGATGAGGTCTGAAGACGCTGCGTCGGGCTCGTGGCATGGTCTGCCGGGTGCCGGAGTCGTGGCACAGCCATACCTGGCGTTGCGTTGTGGTGTTGGTCGGAACTGGCGTTTCAGGTTTGCCGTGTCCGGGATGAGAGGGTGACCGTGTCCGGTATGAGGGGTGATGAGGCTCGCGTGGCCCGGGACTTCGCGGGGTGGTTGTCGTCTCGGGGATGGACGGTCCGTACCGAGGTGGATGTCGTCGACATCGTTGCCGAGAGGGACGGGCACCTGCTCTACGTCGAGGTCGAGGGTGCGACGACCGCGCCGGGGTTGGATGTCGATTCCGCTATAGGGCAGTTGGTGAGGCGGATGCCGAGCGAGGCGGATCAGTCGGTGTCGTTCGCGTTGGTCGTTCGTGACGAGCCGCGTTCGGTGGAGGCTGCGGTGCGGGCACCGCAGCGGGTTCTAGATCTGTTGGGGATGGCACTGTTTGCGGTCGATGAGGACGGGGGCGTGCGGCAGCTCGTCGGCCGCGCATGAGACGTCCCGGCGTGGGCCGGGGGCAGCCCGGCGGGGCGGCCGGCAGGATCACCATGCCCGACGACGGGTGGGGGAGTGCGGTGCTGGGGCAGCAGCTCAGTCGGGTTTGGAGCCGTGGACTGATCATCGGTTGGTCGCGGGTTCGAGACCCGTCCGCCCGACCGCGTTCATCGCCGCCCCGAGCGGACCGTGGGTGGGGTCGGGCCGCCGGATCGAGTGCGCGCGAGGCAGCGGCAAAGCGATCACCGATCATGGGGCCCTGGGCTGTGCCGCTCGACGTCGCTTCCGATGTGGGGCACCGGGACTGGGATTGATCGTCAGCGGATCGCAGCGGTGCTGTCGCCAGCGTATCGGCGAGTTCGGGGTCGGGTACCAATTGTGCCCGGGTGGGGACCCGATTAGTGATTGTCTGTGATGTGGGGCGGCTACCGTGAGGATTTGTGACAGCAGGTGGTGCGGGGGATGCGCACAAGATGACGCCGAGCCCCGAGGTTGGGCTCGACTTCGCTCGGGAGTGGGTGGAGTTCGTCGACCCGGATGACGCCGAGCATCTCATCGCGGCGGATATGACGTGGCTGCTGTCGCATTGGACCTGTGTGTTCGGCACTCCGGCCTGCCAGGGCATCATCGCGGGCCGACCCGACGACGGCTGCTGCTCGCACGGCGCCTTCTTCACCGACGAGGAGGATGTGAAGAGGGTGCACGAGTCGGTGCAGCTGCTCAGGGCCGAGGACTGGCAGTTCATGAAGCAGGGTCTCGGGAAAAGGGGGTACATCGAGGAGGACGAACTCGAGGGTGAGCCGGCGCTGCGGACCCGCCGCTACCGGGGGGCGTGTATCTTCCTGAACCGTCCCGGCTTCGAGGGTGGCATCGGGTGCGCGCTGCATGCGATGGCCCTGCGGCGTGGCATCGAGCCGCTCGAGGTCAAGCCCGACGTGTGCTGGCAGCTGCCGATCCGGCGCACGCAGGAGTGGGTGGAGCGCCGACGGTGAGCAGATCCTGAGGACGACGATCACCGAGTACGACCGCCGCGGCTGGGGTGAGGGCGGCGCGGACCTGGACTGGTACTGCTCCGGCTCGCCGGACGCGCACGTCGGCGCCGAGGCGGTGTGGCAGTCGTATGCGGCGGAGCTGACCGCGTTGCTCGGTGAGGCCGCGTATCGCGAACTGGCGCGGCTGTGCAAGAGACGCCAGGGCCTCGGTCTGATCGCCGTGCATCCGGCGACTGCGGTCGCCGAGAAGAAGCCCCGGGACCGGAGCGGCGGTCGGTGAGGACGTTGACCCCGGTTGCTTCGTTATGGGCGGTGACGACCGGGGTTGAGGTACCGGCGCAAGATTCTCAGGCGTCGCGTCACCGGTGGGCTCCGGTGGTGAGGCGACTCGGAGCCGGAGCCGGTGTCACATCCAGGGCATGTCGGGGTCGAGGGAATGGGAGATCACGCCGTCGTCGGGTTCGAGGGGGTAGTTCGCGGGGTGGTACGGGGCGCTGGAGGATCCGAAGAGGTCGACGCCTCCCTGCTGGGTGAGTGTGGTGCCCGGCTCGTACAGTTCGACCTGTTCGGGGACGTCCTCGTCGGGGGCATCGCAGGCGACCATGGGCCACGCGTTGGCGCATCCGATGCGGTCGCGGACCTGGACGGTGTACGGGGCCTGCGGGGCGGCGGTGTCGGTGGGTGCTGCTGCGGCGGTGGCACTCTGGGCCAGCACCCCGCCGAAGCCGAGGGTGACGCCGTCGGCTGCTGCGGCTGCGGTGCGTGCGGTGATCGAGGGGATGTCGTGGCTCCTGAAGTTCGGGTTCGGGTTCGGTGGTGGGGCGAGCACCAGTTTTCGCCGGCAGCGGGCGTTCGATAACACCCCGGAGGGGGTGATCGATGACCCGCACGGGGGCGGAAAAGTACCCCTGGGTGGCGGCTGGGCTGCTTCAGGGGCGGCGTTCTCGGGAGGTGGGGCGGCGGGTCTTTCCGGGCTGCGGCGGCGGTGGAGGTCCTGCGGCCCGGTTCCGGGCGGTGTCCTGTTCGGCCCCGGCCGGGTGTGCGGTGGGGGCCGGGGTGCCGGGGTGGTGTGCGGCGGGGTGGGGGGTGTCCCTATGGTCTTCGTCAAGCCGCTGAGGGGAGTGGGGCCCGGTAGAGTTCCTTGTTCTTCAGCATGGCGTAGAGGACGTCGCAGCGGCGTCGGGCGAGGCAGATCAGGGCCGCGTTGTGCTTCTTCTTCTCGGCACGCTTTTTGTCGTAGTAGGCGCGACTGGTCGGGTCGTGGAGGGCGGAGAACGCGGACAGGAACAGCGCTCGTTTGAGCTTTTTGTTGCCGGAGCGGGCGGGGTGCTCACCACGGATCGATGAGCCCGATCTGCGGGTGACCGGTGCGATGTCGGCGTAGGCCGCCAGGTGGGCGGCGGAGGGGAAGGCGGAGCCGTCACCGACCTCGATCAGGATCCGGGCTCCAGTCCTGAAACCGATGCCAGGCATCGAGGTCAGGACCCGGGAAAGAGGGTGGTCATCGAGGGCCCTCTCCACGTCCTCGGCAACCGATTTCCGTTGCTGGAGAGTCCCTTTCAGGGTGTCGGCGAGTTTGGGGAGGATGGTCTCGGCGGCCTGAGTGCCGGGCACGACTACGGTCTGCTCGTCGAGGGCGGTGAGGATCTCACCGACGAGCCGGGTACCCATGCGGGGCGCGTGCTTGACCACGATCGCGGTGAGTTTGCGCTTGCCCGCCTTGCGGATTCCGGCCGGTCCACCGCAGCGGGAAAGGACCTCGAGCACCGCCGGATGGGCGATGCGGGGCCCGAGGACCCGCTCGAGCGCGGGGTGGATGGAGGTAAGCAGGCCGCGGATCCGGTTGCTGACCCGGGTGGCCTCACCGGCCAGGTCGTCGTCGAACCCGACGAGGACCTCGAGCTCGGCGAGGGCCTCGTCGCCGGTATCGACGCGGCGCAGGGAGTGCGGCATGGTGCGGGCGGCATCGGCAATGATGAACGCGTCTCGGGCATCGGTTTTCGCCTGCCCGGGGTACAGGTCGGCGATGCGGCGCATCGCCAGTCCGGGCAGGTAGCCGACGTCGTGGCCGCAGGCACGGGCCACGGTGACCGGCAAGGCGCCGATCGTGTTGGGTTGGTCGACGACGACCAGCACCGATCCGTGGGTGGCCAGGCGGTCGAAGACCGTCCGCAGCTTCGCTTCGTCGTTGGGCAACGCCTTGTCGTAGATCTTCTTTCCGGCGGCGGTCAGTCCGACGGCGTGGTGCTCACCTTTGCCGACGTCGATGCCGCAATACACCGCATAGTTCGAGTCCATTCAGGTCGTCCCTTGTGTCTCGGTCGGGCCGGTCGCCGATCCGGCATCGACGCCCGGCACCCACGTTACAAAGAGACCTACCCAAAACTTCGGTTGGCCGTGTCCCTATCAGCGGTCCGTCGACGCCACCACACCCGGCGACACCACCCCCCGGATCATGCGAGAGACAGGGGCAAGGAGTCATACCGGGTCTGGCGACCGTAGCCCTTCTGTGAAGGACCGTAAATAACGTAACGGGTGTAAGCCCGCTGGGCGCCGGGGTCGGCGCTCGACCACCCGCGGGTGAGGAACCGCACTCGAGGAATGAGACCGGAACCGAACACGAAAAAGGGGGTGAGTGCACCACAACCAGGAAGTCCGGGGTTCGCCCGCCGCCTCCGTCACCTGTCCACGCTGCGCAGCCGGCGCGGCGAACCCGGTAGACGGCACCGATCCCGGGGTCGTCCGGGGTCGCCGACCCGTCGAGGAATTCAGACCGGCGCCACCACACCAGCGCTGAGGCTGATGGTGTTCGGGCGCACCGCCATTGACGATGGCAGCTGTTGGCATTCGAGGTCGGCCGCCCCCGGGACCGGTGCCCCTCGGAGCCTGACGAGGACCGCGACGATGAGACTCGATCGCGATCCGTACCAGGTCCTGAGATTGACCTCCGCGGCCTCCCAGGCCAAGATCACCGGCGCTTTCTCCGTCTGCACCACCCCCACCGCCCGCGGCCCGGTGACCGGCTTTCCCTGCGCAGCGGTACCGTCCCGGTCGGCGACCACACACTCCGGTACCGCGGCGGGACCGATCGGACGGCTGGCATCGAAATCCTCGCGCCAGAGTGCCTTACCGTACCGCACCGCGGCGACCGAACCGGGGTCGTTCGGGCAGCGTCGAGGCCGCTCGGGTCGGGTGTGGCACACTTTTCGGTGTCCGCCGAGCCCGCGCGGCAGCCCTGACGTCGATGGCTCAGATGCGCTGGGCCGGAAAGGGTATCGCAATGAGTGAACTCGGCGCGGTCGCCGCGACCGGTGCGCCGCACCGGGTGGTAGCTTCCGGTTCTTCCTCGACGGGCACCGCTGGGAATGGTCCGCCACCGTCGCCGCCATGCACGGCTACATCCCCGGAGGTCACCTCGACCACCGAACTGCTGCTCTCCCATAAACACCCGGGCGACACGGTCGCGGTCACCGCTCTCCTCGAACGCACCACCGGTCACGGTGAGCTGTTCGGCGGCACACCTCGGATCCTCGACACCGGTGGTCGGGTCCGTCACCTCATCGTGGTCGGCGATCGGATGCTGGGCGAGCACGGTCAGGTGATCGGCACGTCCGGGTTCTACCTCGACTCACGCCGAGTCCGTCGAGCAGGACGTGCAGGAGTCGGTGGACGAGGTGGTGGCCGAACTCGAGAAGTCCCGGGCGGTGATCGAGCAGGCCAAGGGCATGCTGATGGTCGCCTACGGCATCGGCGCCGACCGTGCCTTCGACGTCCTCACCTGGCACTCGCAGCAGACCAACACCAAACTCCGCACCGTCGCCGAACGCCTGGTCGCCGCCGTCGCCACCACCACCACGTTGCTGCCCGCGCAGGTGCGGGCGCGGTTCGACCATGTGCTGCTCACCGCGCATCACACTCACGGGTAAGGGGGCGGTTTCGTACGCTGCGGCACTGATCGTCCGGAACCTCGATCGCCTCGGCTACCGGTAACAGAACATTCGTGGGGACCCCTCTCACCTTCTCCGGGGGATCCCACACAGGGCCCACGTACAGGACCGGGGCATCCCGGTGTGCGGAGTGATCCGCGTACGACCGATCGAGTGTCGAGGGCATCGGCGGGTGCCACGATGGGGGTATGGACTCCGATCAGGACCCGACCGCACGCGCCACCGGGTTCGAGCGCCGGCTGCGGGCCGAACTCGGCAGATCGCCCGGGACCTGCGGGCCGAGCACGCCAGCATCCAGGGCACCCTGGACGTGATCACCAAGGCCGCGCAGGACGTGGTCCCCGGCACCGAGGACGCCGGCATCACCCTGATTGTGCGCGGCAGATCCTTCCAGTCCCGGGCGGCGACATCGGAACTGCCGAAGAAGATCGACGACCTGCAACACCGGTTGCGGGACGGCCCCTGTGTGCAGGCGATCTGGGAACACGAAACCGTCCTCGTCAGGGACATGGCCACCGAGCGGCGGTGGCCGAGGTTCGCGCCGGAAGCCGCCCGGCTCGGGGCCCGGTCGATGCTCGCGTTCCAGCTCTACACCACCGAAGACACCCTGGGTGCGTTGAACCTGCACTCGCGCCACCCGGACACCTTCGACCACACCTCGATCAGCATCGGCGCCACCCTGGCCACGCACGCCGCGATCGCACGGATCGCCTCCCAACGCGAGGAACAGTTCCGCAACGCTCTGGCCTCCCGCGATCTCATCGGTCAGGCCAAGGGCATGCTGATGAACAAGTATGCGATCGACGCCGAGCAGGCCTTCGCCATCCTCACCCAGCAGTCCCAGCACACCAACGCACCCCTGTACGAGGTCGCTCTCACCCTCGTCGAGCACCGGCTCGAGGACTGACCGGCCCCACCACGGATCAGTGAGAGCGGCCGACGCCGAGCGGGAGACGACTACGGTCGGTCATTCTTTGCCTCCACCCCACCGCGTCCGGCGGTCGCTGGGGGAGGAACAGGAACGGTCCGCACAACGCCGGCGACGACGGGCATCAGCGCACAGTGCCCGGCGAGCCAGTCGGGTACGAAGACGGCCGGGGATCGGAGTGGGGCTCAAGGGGGTCGGTGGTGTGGGGTCGTGGCGGCGAGGTGGCCGATTCTGCGGTGGCGTTCGGTCTCCGATGGCAGCATCACATCCATGTCCCCGACACCGGAGCAGTGGCCGGCGAACCGGTGGACAGGCGCGCCGATTCCGGAGTTGGCCGAGGGCCGGTGCCTGCACATCGTGGAGGGCCGGCCCTGGCGTACGGCGTTGCAATGGCTTGCCGACGGCGATCGCGGGGGCCGACGGCCGTGGCACGGAGCGAGTGACTATCAGGACCGGGATCTGTTTCTGGTGGTGTTGTCCACCGATCCGCGGATGGTGGTGTGCCTGGACGTCGCCGATGGGGGCGAGGCCGAGCACGGCAACCGGATCATGGTGCGCCGCGAGGAGACGGTGGTGTTCGGGCACGGACTGCTGTTCGACGCCGTCAAGGCCCGGGCGGGCATCAGTATCCAGTTGTACCGGCAGTACCGCGGCGCCGATGCGTCGGCGATCGTGTCGGCGGTCGAGCAGGAACACCACCTCGACACCCCGTGGTTCACTCCCTCGCGATGGTTCGATTGCCACGGCATCGACTTTTGACGGTGGCTGGCAAGCGCATCGTGCACCACGTCGATTCCGGTGCGGCTCTCCGACTCGGTACCAACGTGGCCGACGGTGCCCGGGGGATGCCGCCGGCCGCACCGCAGTCGGTCGTGTGTTCTTCCTCGCCGACGACTGCCCGACCGGCTGACGGTGAGTGGTGTCCATGACCGCCACCACATTCAGTCCGGGGAGGGGCGATGACCGCGAAGTTCGAGTTGTTCACGGACACCGCCGGCCAGGTCCGGTTCCACCTGAAAGCCGCACACGGTGAGACCGTCGCGGCCAGTCCGGGTTACACCTCGAAGGCGGCGGCGCAGAACGGGATCGCGTCCATCACAGCCAATGCGGCAACCCCTGACCGAGGACCTGACCTGGCCACCACCTGCGGATAAGTGCCGTGACCTCGCGGGCAGTGGGCGGTGTGCCGGGCCTCACGCCGTCGGCGTCGAGGTGGAGCGGACGGCCGGAAAGGGACGGTTCCGGCTGCTGATCGGGTGGGGACTTCGGTGGGTTGGTCAGCTCGCGCCGCAGGCCACGGGCTTGGCCCGTGGAATGTGGTCCCCATAATTCGGAAACGGTAGAGAATGGGTGACCTCGCCTGGGTGAACGAGGCGGCCGACCGATCCAGCGTTTTCGCTCAGCGAGTTCCCCGCCGGGTGTGGAGCGTCGATGGTGGTGGTTGCGTTTTCTACGGCTCTCAAGTCATGTCCGCGTGGTGTCGTATTCCGGGACCGGTGCGGTGCTTGCTGCCCTGTCCCGGGTTGGGATGCGACAATCATGCCCATGCCCGACACACCGAGGGAGGGTCACGACGGGATCGTGCCGGGGGATCGGGTGCGGGTCCGGACCGGGGCAGCCACAGGCGGCGGCGACGCGGACTGGGTGTTCGGTGTGGTGGTCGACGATTACGCCGCGGAAGCGGATGCCGGCGGTCATGAGTGGGCTCCGGTGCGGCGGTGGGCGGTCGCGGCCGACGACGACCGGTTGGTGTTCGCCGACGATGACGACATCGAACCCGCCCCAGCAGAGCAGAACTGAGTCGGCGTTCGAGCGGTACTGCGCTCGGTGCTCGCGCTCTGACGCGATGACGACGGGCGCGGGTACCGGGGAAGTCCGCACTCCGCTGCCACAGCATTAGGAATCCGTGACCATCGGTGCCGCGCGTTATCGCGGTGGGGTATCGAGTTGTCTCCAGTCGTGTGCCCAGTGCCGCAAACGGTTTCGGTGGATCAGTGTGCGGACGAGGGCGGTGGGGAGCAGGACGGTGCCGGCGGTGAGGGCCCAGATGCCGATGGAGGCGGCCGAGGCGACGATCGTGTTCTCCCCGTTGCTGGGGAGGGGGACCGGTGGGGTTGCCGTCGGCGCCGATGCTGAGGGTGATCGTCTGCCCGGCTTTCGCGGGGGTGTCGGTGGGCACGATCTCGGTGCGCTCACCGTGGGGTGTCGACCACCGGGCTCGGGCGGTGTCCTGTGTGGGCGCGGAGTGCGCCTGCGCTGGTGTCGGGTGTGGGGTGGGTGTCTTCGAGGAGCACGGCCGGTACCTGCTGCACGCTCGCGCGCAGCGTCTGGGTTTGGTGTTCGAGTCGGGTGTGGGTGGCGGTGCCGACCGCGGCGGCGGCCGGGATGAGCAGCAGCACCACGATTGCGGCGGCGAGGACCAGGAGGGCTTCGTAGCGGTCGGTGCGGCGCATCAGGTGGTTCCGGTTCCAGGGTCGCAGTCGCCACCACCGGATCGGTGCGGGTGTCGGTGCTGGTGCCGAGTGGTCCGGTCGCATGGGTGCCCCCTGAAGGTTTTCGCGTCTCCCTTCCTTTCGATTGTGCGTCGGAATCCGTGGTGGAGCCGATGGGGGGCTGTGGTGCGGAACCCTGGCCCGGGGGACATGCCGTCACCGCAGGTCAACACAGGATTCCTCCGTCCTGTCCGCGGTTCCGGACACGCCCCTCCCGTTGCATCTCGTGGCGCGCACCGGCCTGCTCGGGGAAGGATGGAAGCCGTGAGCGATCGCACCGCAGCCGACCTCGAGGATGACCTGACCATGCTCGCAGGGTTACGCGCCCGTCTCCGGGCTTCGGAGGGCCCCGATTTCCGCATCCCGACCACCGCGGTGGACCGGGTCCTCGACGAGCTGAACGGTTCCGACTGACCACCGGAAGAGTGCCGGTAGGGCTCCGCCCGTATGGAACTCCGCGGGGGTGGTCGGCGGGGTCGGTCAGTTCTCGGTGAGGAGTGTGTCGACCAGGGCGGCTGCGGCGGCGGTTTTGGCGGCGGTCTTGGTCCCGGCGGTGGCGGTGGTGGTTCGGCCGGCGAGGTGGGCGGTGGCGGTGAAGCGGGGTGCGTGGGCGGGTCCGTCGGTGTGGTAGTCCCAGTGCGGTTGTGGGAGTTGTTCGTTGTGGGCGAGGCTGGTCAGCCAGGCGACCGGGTTGGAGAGCGCTTTGCGCTTCTTGGTGTCGGTCAGGCCCGCGAGGGTGACCAGTGGGATAAGTCCCGTCGCGGTGACGCTGGCTCTGTCTCGGGCGGTGACCGGGGACAGTGGTTCGGGTTGGTCAGCGGGTTGCGGGGCGGGCGAGGGCAGCGGCCAGTGTGGTTCGGCCGCAGGATGATCGGTGCCGGTGAGGTGCGCGCGCAGCTGGGCCCAGAGCGCACTCTGTTCGGCCGATTTCTTCGCCGGCGCATACGTCCAGGGGCCAGCGGTGCCGCGGAAGGCGGCGCGGGCGGCGAAGGTGCGGTCGTGGTCGGCGCCGTGGCTGCGGGTGTCGATAACCGGTTCGGGGTGGTCGGGGTGGGTTTGCCGCCAGATGGAGAGCACGCTCGGTGCCATTTCCGGGTGCGCGGCGGCCACGGTGTCGACGATCTGGAGCCTCACCGGCAGCCAGGACGGGTCGGCGGCGTCGATGACGAGGGCGACGTCGGCGACGGTCAGGATGTCCGCTTCGACACGGCGAAGAACCTCGTCGCGGATCTCGTCGGGAAGGGGTTGGTCGGCGGCGGCTTTGAGGACCTTGTGGAAGGTTCGGGCGTCGAGTCCGGTTAGGTCCCGCGCGGCCTGCTCCGCGACGGAGCGCTGATCGGCGTGCTTGAAGCGGTTCTTCTTCGCTTCCCGGGCTTGCCGGGTGCGGCGGTTGAGGTCGTCACCGAGGGCGGTGAGCTGATCACCGGTGTAGGGGGCGGGGGATCCGTCGAGGTGCGCGAACACGATCCGCTGGTTGATCAGGTCCGCGACCCGCCGCAGCGGGGAGGTGATGTGGGTGTAGGCACTGAGCCGGAGGCCATGATGCCCGTGGACGGTCGGGTTGTACATGGCGGCGCGCAGGGTGGAGAGCAGGCGTCCGCGGAGTTTCGCGAACAGGTCCGGGTCCCCTGAGGCGGCGGCGATCTCGGCCATCAGTTCGGTAGTGGTGCCGGCGACGGGGTTGGGGCGGTGGTTGCGGAAGAGGATCGGCACCCCGCGCTCGATGCACCAGAGGGCGACGGCTTCGTTGGTGGCGATCATCACCTCTTGCACGATGACGTACGCGACCGTGCGCAGGGTGTCCGGGATGGCGATGATGGCGCCGTCCTCGGTGGTGGCCCAGCCGCGGGTGAGGTCGTAGAAGGCGAGGGCGCCGCCGCCGCGGCGGGCGGCCAGCAGTGCTTGGGTGGCGGCGTCCGCGGCCACCAGCTGCGGGTGTAGGGGGTGGTCGGGGTTGGTGAGGATGGCGGGGACCTGGGCGTGGTCGACGGGTGCGCATCGGCCGGCGGGTATGTGTCCGCGACCGACAACCACGTCGGTGAGGTGGCCGTCGGGGGTGATGGTGCCGGTGATCCGGAGGGTGGTGCGGGGGGAGGGTGGTGCGGGGGTTGTCGGTGGTGAGGGTGGCGGCCTGTTCGGCGGATTCTCCGAGCATGGGGATGGTGCGGTTCGGGAGGTAGCGGGTTGAGGCGCGGAGGAAGGCTTGTTCGTCGGCGACCGATCCGGCGGTGACGGGGTCGGCGACGGCGGCGATGTGGACCTCGACCGCCCACCCCGAACCATGGGGCAGTGGTGTGATGGTGAAGGCGTCGTCGCGGTCGCGGGCGGTGCCGGCATCGATCATCAGCAGGGTGGACGTGGTGCGGGTTGTTGCCGATGTCATGGACGTATTCCCCCTTTGTGTTCCACTGAACCCGACGATAGGCCCGCCCGGGCAGGTCGTGGCGGCGGCGCGCGATCGGCGGCGGTGCCCCTGGTCCGGGCGGGCGCTGTGCTGTTGCGGGGGTGAAGGCTGCGTGGCGGCAGTTCACCCGTGCGATGCGTGGCCCCGAGATGGGGTGTCGGTGACGCTGGTTAGACTCGGGGTCGTTCTGAGTGCATCCCCCCAAACTGTGTTCTCGGAACATCCCCCTGGTGCCCCGGCATCCACCCCCCGGATGCCGGGGCGCTTTTGATGTGCGCCGGCGTAAGGTCGCACCGGTTCACGACTGCATCTCACTCGCCCTCGACCCGCGCTCGTCTCACCGTCTGCGGTAGGCGGTCGGTGATGACCGTGGCGAGGGTTCGGATCCGCCGCGGGCGTTGTGCTGTGCCGGCGCATGGCAGGTCCAGCCGCATGATATGAGCAGGACTCGACGGGGCGACATGGCCTCGCGCTGTACCGGGAACAGTGACGGCGGTGACGCCGCGGGGAAGCGGTCCGGGCCGGGGTGTGTGCGAGAGGTGTTGTGGCGAAGCCAAGCGCAGCCCCCGCCAACGATGAAGATCAGCTGGCAGGGGCGCTACACGGACAACCTGCACGTGATGACGAGCGGCGCATTGTGATTCTCGTGAGCGGCGGCATCGAAGTCCAGGGAGTGTGATCCACACCATCGCACTATTTTTGGTCACCGCGGGGGCCGGGTCTTGAATTGCCGCGAGGGTGGATGGTGTACGGCGCCCCCGGAGTACGAGCGGGTTTTCGAGGTGGGCGGCGAGCATGTCGGCGCGGGTGGCCGGACTGGCGTTGCCTTCAACAGGTTCGGGTGGGGTGTGGTCGGGTGGAGGCTGTCAGAGGGCGGCGGCGGTCAGGGCGGCGATGCCGGCGACCGCGACGAGCATCAATAGGGCAAGCGGTGAAGAGCCGAGGACTGCTGCGAACACCAGGATGGTCAGCAGTGCGAGGCCGAGGGGTACGGCAATGCCCGCTTCCCGTCCCTCGAGCAGCGCCGGGTCATCCGGTGTGCCGCCGTCGCAGCCGGTATCGGAGGTGGGTGCCCCTGTCACAGGTACTCGAGTATGGGGAAGAGCGCGATCGCCGACACCATGATTCCGGCGACTCCGGCGACGATGCCCAGCAACGCCCGCAGTGAGGCTGCTTCGTCGTCGGCGACGGCGGTCCGCGTGGTGGCGACGGCACCGCACACCACGGCGCACAGGCCGAGCGCGAATCCGAGCCCGAATATCCAGAACGACGGAATCGACAACGTCCCCAGCACGATCGACACTGTGGGCAGCCGCGACCCACGGCGCCTCGAGTGCCGGGGTGTCTCGGCGGAGGCCCGCCCGTCGCTGGTCGTCGGTGGTTCGCACGGAGCGGCAGGGGCGGTCATGATCCTCCTTACGAGGGGTGTGGGTGACGAATCAGCGAGTGCACCTCGGTGCGAGCGACTCTCGTGGTTGTGCGTGGTTATCGACTACGACAAAGTTAGCACTCTCGATGTGAGAGTGCTAACAGTTTCGTGGGATAAGTGAGCGGTCGCACACGCCTCCTGGCGGATTTGAGCGTCGGGAACACCGCCGCCCCGTGGTCACGATGACCTGCGAGGGCCTCCCGGTTCGTGTGTGGATCCGGGCCGCGGTGGACGGTGTCGGCCGGATGCAGGTACCCTGAAGTGCAATGATTCATTATGAATAATTTGGGAGGTGCTTCGGTGGACATCATCGACCGTAAGGCCGTTGCCGCCCTCGACGCTGCGGCCGCCCGTCGCCGGGTCGCCGACCTGGACGTCCTGCGCGCCGTGGCCGAGGCGAACGCCGCCAACATCACCCAACGCGTCATCCATGAGCACATCGGAATCTCCCAACCGACGATTCACCGCATGCTGCGCACCGTGCTGGACAACCCGGCCCTGCTCGATGAGACACCGACCGAGGTCATCGACCGCCGCACTGCCGGCCAGATCACCGGCGACGAGATGATGCAGGTGCTGCTTCACTGGAACTTCACCTTCGGACAGGTCCCCGTCAGCGGTGGTACCTCGGCGGATGCGTACGAAGCCGGCAGCTGGGACGAGATCGAACGCGCCTACTACCGCGGCCTGCTCACCGACGACGAGATCGGCCAGCTGATGGACCGCAACCGCGGCGCCCTTGAGCAGGCGGCCAGGTCTGCGTGAACTCCCCGGATCCGCTGCGCGGCACCGTCGCCGCCCAGCACTAGCTCGGCTATCCTCAGCGCCGGTGCGCCAGGCACAGGAAAGGGCACCCTCGCGTCGCGAGCACATCCCCGACTTGGATGGGTACCGTAGCCTCGACGCCGATACGTTAAAGACTTCCTGATCGAACAGGCACTTCGCGACGGGGACTGCAGCGACCTGCTCGGCACGGAACTGGAGGACGGGGCCACGCTGGCGCTGCGGGAGCTGGAAGCGTTCACGCCGACTCCACCGCCCTGATCGATCAGATCCGCCGCCCGTGCCCCAGCGGGGCAGGAACATGCTGATCGAGGGGACCCTCTGGTGGCCGGGATAGTCGTCGGAGCTGGGTGGCTCTGCAATCACCTGCTGCACCATCCATCTCGCGACCCGATGGCAAATACCACGGCATCCTCAAGATCGGTGTCAGTCGTTTGACTGTATCTACTGGATATAGACATTCCCGGTGGTAATGAATATGAATGGGCGCCGAAAGTGCAGGTGGCGGCACCGACCTATGAGTTCGGCGGTCGACTGATGGGATTTCGCACCAAGGCGCAGACCTCGCGGTTGGTTACCGTTATGGTTTCGCCATGGGAAAACCGTCAACGTCCTCTGCTGCAGGCACTGCGCTGGGATACCTCGCCCAGGTCGAATACGCGTTGGCTGCGGCGGTCGAACTCGTTCGAGATGCTCATCAGGACACCTCTATCAGCATCGAATTGCTGGACGATTTTGCGGTACACGCTGATTCCACGATAAAGGGTGATAGGTGGTTTCAGTCAAAGCATACTGTCGATCCTTCGAAGAAGATTTCGGATCTTGATGTGGAGTTCTGGAAGACGATCTCCTTGTGGATCGACGCGTCTCCGGACTCGACCGTTTCGATGTTTCTGGTCACGAACGGGGGAGTTTCTGAGGGCTCTGGTGTGGAGAAGTTGACCCTTGGTTCGGGGGACCCAGTCAAGGCTTCGGACCTCCTCTTTTCTGCCGTGGAGAAGTCTAAATCAACGGACATCAAGAAGTACTCGAAATCCTTCATGGAAATGGCACCTTCTCGGCGGATCGAATTTCTCAGTCAGGTAGCCTTGATCGTTGGTGCTCCTGGGGCCGATCAGATCGATGCCAAGATACACCGTGGTCTCGCGATTGCGTGCCGCCCGCAACATCACCAGGCAGTGACAGAGTGGCTACGGGGATGGTGGCACGATCGAGTTCGGCAACACCTTATGGATTTCTGGCGTGGCAACTATGATCCGATTCCAGTCCGGGAAGTAATGGATAGAATATTTGCAATCCAGGACAGGCTGCGCTCGGATGATCTACCAATTTTTGATCACAGAGAGTCGAGTTCGACGGAGCTATCCTTGGATTTAGAGGATGCAGTTTTCGTGCAGCAGTTGAGGTTGATTGCAGTGCACAGCAGACGTATAGAACACTGCATACTGGAGCATAACCGCGCATATCAACAGCGCTCTTACTGGCAACGGTTTTCTCTTCTTTCCGTTGGAGAGTTGGAACGATATGAGAACATCCTCAAGGGTGAATGGATGAGATACTTTCTTCCACTTTCCGGCGAGGATGAAGATCAATGTGACGAGAGTGCTGTGTGCAAAGCATCTCGAAAGAATTTTGATGAGCTCGACAAAAGTTCGCTTCCTGCAATCAGGACGCATGTGTCGGAGCGCTTTATTGCCAACGGATCGTTGCACATCATGGCGGACCGGCTAGAGATTGGTTGGCACCCTGACTATGTCGCAAGGCTCCGCGGGGTCTTAGATGCTCCGTCGGTTCGAGAAGGTGGCGCCGCATGACATTCAGTACCGCTGTGGGCGAGGTGCCGGCTTCTCGTGTACCGATGGAAGAACGGTCACTATTCAATCCCGCGTTTATAGCTGTTCTTCTCCACCGAGCAGTGAGGTCATGGGGTCATGAGCGTCACGATGGAATGCATGTGATCCTTTCATTTCTGATCATTCCGGTAGTGCTGCACAGTCCAACGCGTGCGAGTCTCCCGCGCACGAAAAAGGCGTCGATGTTGGAGTGGATCCACAGCCATCCGGACAGCTTGGTTTATATTCCCTCGAATGCAGTAGCGCTAAGGGAAAACGTCAGTCGCGGGTTGGAACTTGGGCTTCGTACAGGTGCGCTCGTATCGCTTGGTGCGGCGACTGTGGGGCACGGAAGCATTAAAAGAAAGACAAAGAAGACGGCATTCACCGAGGACGTCGAGGATTGCCTCAAGGCGGCGGAGTTCTTGGGAAAGTGGTTTGCTCAGCAAAATGATTATTCAACTACTCTGGCGGTATGGGGAGTGAGACCATAATGCAAATCGATTCCATTTTTTTATACAGTAAGAACGGCGATAGGCGTCAGATTGATTTTCAATCTGGAAGTCTCAACATTATTACTGGGGCATCACTCAAAGGCAAGTCGAATTTGATCCCGATTATCCGATTTCTGCTCGGTTCGGGATCCCCGCATAGTCCCACCGGGATCATTCGGAAGTCGGTTTCCTGGTTCGGGTTGTCCGCGCATATAGGTGAAACGCGATTTTTTATCGCTCGTCCGGCTCCACCGGCGGGCACTACTACCAATCGAGCTATGCTGCTCGTAAATCCGACCAGTAACCCAGAGCATCGTGAGTTGTCCGTTAATACAACGAGCGACGGAGTCCGGGCGTATCTTGGCAATCTGCTGGGAATCGAAGACAACGCGAATTTTCCCGATGAGGGCCAAACTCGCCGCGCTCTGGCAGCGACCTTTGTCCATTCGTTGTATTACTGCTTCCAGGGTCAAGGCGAGATCGCCAACCCGGATATTCTGTTTCATCGACAGAACCGTGATTTTCAAAAGCAAACGATCAAAGACACGTTGCCGTACTTTCTCGGAGCTCAGGGGCCAGAGGAGCTGAAAGCTCGCGACGACCTGCGCCGGTTGCGTCGGCAGTTGAAGATCGCACAGCAGAGACTCGCCCAGTCGGAAATGATCCGCGAGGCGGGGCTGGCGAACATGCAAGCGTTGATCAGACAGGCGAGCATCTACGGGATGGTCGCGGATGGTCCAACACCGACGACCGTTGACGACGCGACCGCGGCGCTGTCCGCTGTGCTGGACGCGAGATGGGAGTCCGTCGATCCACCAACTGATTCAAGCGAGTATGAACGATTGTTGGAGGAAGCCAGTCTGTTGCGGGACGAGATTGCGCAACAGGAACAGCACCTTCGGCGGCTTGAAGAGTACGCCGCTGTGCGTGACTCCTACGCCGTTGAATTGGAGCATCAGAGGTCTCGGCTCTCCTCATTGCACCTACTGCCCGACCCACATTCAGAAGCACCGCAGTGTCCCGTATGTTCGCAAACCCTAAATCCCGAGGACACCAGCATTCTCGACGATGTTCAGGAAGCGCTTGGGGACATCGACACCCGCCTACGCTATGTCGGTAGGGAAGCTCCCCGGGTGGGAGGCAAGCGCGAAGAGCTCGCGGCGGCTTTGGAGGAGAAGCGCGCGGATTATCGGGCCACGGTCCGTGCCATCGACGATCTAGCGGAACTGCAGAGGCTTGAAGAACGAAGGTCTCGCGAGATCGAGATGCGGAGCTTCGTGGCTGGCCGCATCGCGCAGTTCCTTGAACACGCCGGGTCAGGCGACGGTGATGACCTAGACGATCTGCGCAGAACCAGCGAAATCATGCGGCGTGAGGCCGACGCTCTGGCCGACGAGATCGACGGCGAAGCCGTGCGGTCGCGGACAGACTCACTTCTCCGAGTCGTCTCTAGAAGGATGGGGGAGTTAGCGGCGCAGATAGGTCTAGAACATGCGTCCTCGGGGGTAAGGATCGATCAAGGCCGTCTCACGATCGTCGTTGTTGAGCCCTCGGGACCCGCTTATATGGATGAGTTGGAAATCGGAAGCGGGATGAACTGGGTTGGCTATCATCTGTGCGCCTACCTTGCACTGCAGGAGTTCTTCATCGAGCATCACAGGCCGGTCCCAGCCTTCATTGTGTTCGACCAGCCAACGCAAGTGTTCTTCCCCGAGGATCCGCGTCAAGTCGGCGAGGTGGAGGATCTTGAAAGCGGCGACCGCGCACGCGCTTTAAGCCTGTTCAAGTTGTTAGCGGATGTTGTAGCCAGCCAGGCTGGAGCACTTCAAGTGATTGTCCTCGACCACGCAGAGTTCGAAGACGACTGGTTTCAGGATGCGGTAGTCGAACGATGGCGAGGGGAGAGCGCCCTAATACCACGATCGTGGGTCGAAGAGTTTGGCGGCGACGAACCGGATGACGGAGCAATCGAGTCGTAAAGCGCGACCGCTCCTTGTGGTGTTGAGGCGATGCGTGTCAACGAGTCTGAGCGCGCTTTGCTTCAGGCAAATGACAGAGTCGACCTTCGCCTTTCTAAGCTAAATGCGGTGTTCGGCGAGGATCGGTGACCTGCCGAGGGTGGGGGTCGGCTGGAAAGGTCGACGCACTGATCGCCCAGGTAGTGGAAGGCGTCCCGAACTGCATACCGGCCAGGGAGCCTCCCTGGCCTGGCCTGGCCTGGCCCGGCGTCCGCCGGTTCATTCACGCCCTTGTACTACCCAGCAGGTCGTCAGCACCACGGACGCCAGCACTACCGCGCTCCGCCAACGCCCCGCGGCGGGTGTGCTCGAGGTGTCACCCAAGAGCAAGCGCAATTAGATCTGCGGCGCCGTCGACGTGCGTCCTAGGTCACATCGGGTTGGACGGCGGGCCACACTGGCGGTTCCGTGCGTGGCACCATTTACATCAGTAGAGCGCTGGCGAAGTAGGCCGCACGCGCCGCCTCGCTCACGGCACAGGCCGTGCCGCTGGCGGGGCGACATTGAGCGGCGGCGCCCACTGCTCGATGACGGTTGCCTCGACGGCGGCGGGTGTCGGGTGCTCACACCAGGACACCCGCAATTGGGCATGCATCCAGGCGATCAGGCGGATCTCGTCTTCGTCGACTATGAGGACCCGGTCGGTGCGGCGGGTTCGGTAGCTCTCGGTGTCGAGCAGTAGCCCGGCGGGAGTGCGGCGCAGGGTGGATGATCTGCTGCGGCGCAGGTGGTTGCTGGTGATGCGTCGGCGCAGTTTGGTTGCGAGACCGACGTAGAGCAGCCGGGCCCCGGTGTCGGTGGGGCGCGGCGGGCAAGTGGGTTGCGGGAACACGTCGGGAGCTGCCCAACACGCGTACAGGCCTGGCGCGACGGGCAGTGTGGACAGGTCGTCGAGCGCGTGATGGGTGGCGCCGAGGGCGGCGATGGTGCTTGCCGGATCGAGCGGAGCCGCTGGGGCGGGGTCTGCATGGTCGTCAGTGTGCCGCGAGCGGCTGACGATCTGGACTCGGTGGGTCCGAAGTGAACGCGTCGAGGGCCCACCCGTGACGGTGGAGCCCTCGCACGGGTATGAGTCAGTGATACCGAAGATCTCGCGGAGGTCCGGAAGCCAGGTCGGCACCGGGAGCGATGGTCGCGGCGGAATGAACCGCGGGAACGACATGTCCGTTTGAGGGTCTGTTGCTGCCGCAGGCGTCGACCGGCCATTCGATGCATGATCAACCAACGGGTGGTCGGCCAAGATCGCATGACGACGACGTAGCGAGGAGAACGCGCGCCGGCGGGCCACCTGCTCCAGCTCGTCGCCGTGATCGCCGCGGCGCAGAACAGGATCGCAATCGTCTCACTCACCGCACTGCCACGGAACGAGTTCTTCCCGCCGGTTCACCCGAGAAGCGCGAGTCGCTGACGGCGTGGTGTACGAATTTCGGCCGCACACGGGCACCGGTGCCGAGTGAGGTCAGCACGATTGTGACCGGGCGATGGCGATGACGGCGTTGGGAGGGGTACTGGGTGTCCTCCTGGATGTGGGCGGTGGCTCGACCGTCGAGCGCAATTCCGGCACCGTGATGATCGGACTTGGCTTCTCCGCCCCGGGCCGCCTCAGCGCTGGCGACCTGGTGGGACGTGTCATCACCACAGGTCAAACAGTGGTTGTGTCGCAGTTCAGGCTCGGCCGACCACCACAACGCATCCTGCCATCGCCTGACCGGGGGTGTCGCACCGCTCTGGGATGCTGGGAAGCCAATAACGGCTGGGGGAGCCCATGCAGCAGGGCGACCAGGTGAACCCCGGACGTACCTCGTCGTCAGCGGCGAGGACGAAAAGGCCGCGGCCGCTTGACTGCGCCCGGGGAATAGGAATCGAGGAGCAGCAGATGACCGTTGAAGACCTGATGCAGATGATGGCGGCGATCCGCTTCGAGCACCGGTGGCTGGCAGAGGATTTCGTGGCGGAGTCGCTGCGCCTGGGCGAGCAGGAGCGTGGCAAGGAGCACCACTACGTGCCCCGGATGTACCTGAAGCGGTGGGCTGTGGATAAGAAAGTGCAACCGGTTCTCGTTGACCGCCGGCAGGTATCGCCGCCACAGCGGCCGAAAGAGGTCGCGAAGAAGACGAACCTCTACTCCCTACCTGCACCTGACAGCACGATGGATCAACCGCTGCGGTGGATCGAGAAGCACCTGTCCCGGATCGAGGACGAGTGCGCAGATCGGCTCGATCAGCTTGCATGCCGTGAACACGGTCTGGTCGTGGACGACGAGCTCAAGCGAGACATGTCTGTCTTTCTCGGACTTCAGGTCACTCGCACCGTGAGCAACCGGGAGCGTTCACTTCTGCTGATCAACGGTCCGATCGGGGCGAAGCGGGAATTCTATCGACGAATGGGAGTGAGTGAAGCTGCCTTCGACGCAATGCTCGCCAACACCTACACCGATCCAAAGACCGAGGCGATCAATCTGATGTTCGCCGACATCCGCAATACGGTCGCAGGCAGCCTGTATCGAAGGGAATGGGCGGTCTACCGGACCTCGGAACCGATCGTCACCTGCGATGACCCGGTGGTGTTCGTAGCCGGCCCCCCGGGTACCCGGGACGTCACGATCGGCGCCTTGTTCAGCGCGGCGGTGCTCTACCCGCTCAGCCCTGAACACTTGTTGGTCATGCTCAGGCCCGATCTGAGGCACAACGAACCGTATCTGCTCAATCAAGACGAGACTCGAAGCGCCAACCACGAGATCGTCGCTGCGGCCGCCTCGACGGCGTTCGAGCGACCCGGTGACGACATCGCGGTGCACCTCGAGGTGCCGGTCCGCGCCCAGGCCGCCGAGCTGGACGACGATCAGGTGGCTCAGCTCGACGACGTCACAGCACTGCGTCTACTCCTAGAACGAGTGACCCCTCGCAGTCGGTGGGCTGGCGTCCCCGATGCACCGGGATGGCCGGTGCCGCGGTGGTACACCGGGTAGTTAGTTGCGCTCCGACCTGTAGTGACGGCACGCTCCGGCCTCTCTTCCTGGCGGGGTGCTACCGCGCGGTGCGCCGGGTGATGACGGGAGATCCGAACGTGTGGATGGTATTTGAGCACCAGCACCCGGCGGGATCCTCTCGACGTTTGAGGCGACCGAATCGGTACGCGAGGAGCTGAATCGACGGGGCAGGCTGCTTGGTGCTCGGTAGTGCGGCCGGCCATATCTACTGATTCGGTGTGCGTGCTCTGCTTCGGATCGGCGGTGCCGCTGGATCCGTAATGCACAATGTTGGAACGTCGTGGGGAAATCCTGCGCGTTCCCGGCTGATTTACGCTCTCTTGAACAGACGTCGTACACGGTTCCACATGCCATCTGGCGAGGGGCCCTGCTCGTTGGGGTTGCCCTGTGGCTCCGGGTCGAGGTGGCCCACCTTGTAACGGATCAAGAGGCGACGCAGGTCTTCCCTTGTTGTGAGATCGAGGTCTGTCAGCGGGGCGGTGCTAGCGCTCGGAAAGATGATGTTCTCCGGTTCTGGCACCGCGAAACCGTCGTGCATCTGTGTTTCTTGAAGGTGTTTCACGAGGGCCCGCACGACTTGCCTCTCGTATCTGGTCTGTCGGCGGAGTCCGATCGTGTGCACGGCGGCTTCATGCGTCACTGGAATGACCTCGAGGCCGGACGCGACACCAACCATTTCCTCGAAGTCGAGACCGGAGTACATCTCGGATTCGCCGTGGTTGGCGGTGTCCGTGCACCGAGAGAAGCGCTGCCGGTCGCCGAGTCGACGGGCGTGGGAGAGCAGCGAACTCTCGACGTTGCGCGGATTCAACACAGGGATCGACACCCACATCCTTGTGATCTTCATACCGTCGTGCTCACGGTAGAAATGCGCAGCGTGCTTGTGCAGGCGGTCTCCGGGATCGACTGTCCATCCAACCTTTACCCAGCCTGAATCGAACTGGATCACATAGAGATAGCCGCGGATCCGAAAGCCCTCATCGTCCCAGATGTACAGGCCACCGTGGCTCGAAAAGAGCTCGTTAAGTGTCGCGCTGTACGGCGACCGGTACTCATACCCCAGCTCCACGCCGTGAAGATCGAGCATAAGAGGTCCAGCTTCAACGGCTCGAAGCGCCGACGAGTCTTCAGCGGTAGGTACGTGCGGGGTAATGGTGACGTGCCTGAGTGCTTCCAGGAGTTCGTCGTGGCGGGTCATCAGGCGAGCGTAGGGCAGGGCTGGGACAGAAAGAGGGCTCAAACGAGTGCACATTCGATCGAGGAGTCCGGTCTGGGTGTGTTCGTGTCGGTGTTAAACGGCACTGTCACCTGGGGCTCGCCCGCCGCCACCACCACCACCACCACCGACGTCGGCGGCGGTCTGGATTGCGGTCCTGAGCGACGGTATCCGCGGCTGCGAGTGCGAGTACGTGGCTGCGAACAGGCCTATTTTGCTTGGGCGTTCTCCTCGTAAGCAGCAACGGCGCGGCGGACTTCACCGGAGATGTGATCACGGAGCAGGTCTGCAAGCTTGTCCGCGTCTGCTGACCTCGGAAAGCCCTTGAGTGCAACCGCGACGAGGCGCGCAACAAGAGTCCCCTTACTCGACAGCAGCCGCGTTAGGAGAGACAAACAGCGATCGTCCTCGGACATCGCAAAGGCTACTTGATTGGCGATCACGGATTGGACCCATGCATCGTCATCTCTGGACATCGCCCAGAGAGTATCGATTCCCTTACCGATTCCCCGGGAAGCGATGAGGCGGACGGCAGCTTGGCGTTGTTCACTGCTGTCTGATGTCATCAGGTCCCACAGCTCGGCATCGGATACGGCACTGGGACGGATCGAGGCAAGGGCGCCGGCTGCTTCGCCACGAATGTCCTGGATGCCGAAAAAGAAGTGGTTCTTGGCGCCGTTCAGCGACAGCCGTCGAAGCGGCTCGATGAGTGTGTCAGCTACTTCTTCCGGAAGGCGTTCGCTGTGCTGGCGAAGCGACACCAGCGCCTTCTGGAGATGGTCGACGAAGGCACAGTCGAGGGAGAGAAGCCGTACGATGGGTTCCCATAGAGCCTGGTCGGGATGCCAGGCATTGACCAACACCATCGTCCCGGCGACGTTCTGCCCGGTGATTCGGCTCTCATCGCGTCGAAGTTGCTCCATCTGTTCGTCGAGTCGGACAGATAGATGTTCGAGTAGTCCATGGACGGTGTCCGGGTCGAGATCACGGACGTCGCCGAATGCGCCGAGTGCACCCAAGTCGCCGTCCTTGATGCGAGCTCGGAGCGCATCGCGATTGTCAGGGTCTGCGTCCGCGAGGATTCCAGCGAATACGTTTCGAAGTTCCGCGTCGTCCCCCGATCTGGGGCGTCCGGCTATTGCGGTACGGTCGGCGTCGGTCCATTCATTGGACGGGATTCGAGCCACCACGCTTGCCCAGTCGTGGGCTCTGCTCGTATCGCCCTGTGGTGGCAGAGCCAGCACGGTGTCGATGAGCTCCCGTCGCACTGGTGGCGAGATCGCCGGCACGAGGTTCCTCAAGGTCTCCAGCAGGATCGTGACCACGAGGAAGGAAGGCTTGAACCGGACCTCGAATTTGGCTGTATCGGCCAGGTTCGACAGGATCCACCGCGCGTGGACGTCGGCGGTGGCGGTGTCCAGAACGTCCGCCGCGGACGTGACCAACTGGAGGTCAGCACGTACGGAAGTTCGCGTGGCGACCTCGAGATCGATGGAAGAGGCGGCTACACGGACAGCATTTGCCGGTCCCGATTGCAGCAACCGCCTGCATGCCCTTTTGAGGGTCTTGCTGTCGCCGACTCGACTGAGCATCGTCAGGGCGCTGACAATGTCGCCTTCACCACCCGTGCCGAAGAGAAGGATGTGTTGCGCACGAAGGCCGGATGTGTGTCGCCACGACGAATGATCAGCTGCCGTACTGGCGAGCAAAGACGCAGCGCGCAGCCTCAGCCAGGTCTCGTCACCGGCATCGGCCGTCGGTGTAGATCCCTCCGCCCACGCAGTGAAGTGATCGTCGAAGTGGTTTTGCAGACCCCACCCTACTTCTTGACTCCGCCACCATGCTGCCAAAGTGTCGCGGCCGGTGACTACCTCGGACACAGCGCTCCACTCGCCTGCAGTGAAGATGATGTCCGCGCCGGAGCCGGCAATGGCCATGGCGGTGGGGTCCTGGGGAGCGAACGTGCGCAGCCGCTGCACTTCGAGGGCAAGCCGACGGGCATCCTCCAGTTCGCCTAGTTCGATGAGGCATCGCGACTTATGCAGCACCAGCCAGTCGTGGTCGACGGGATCGCACTCGTCCTTGTCGAGTTCGGTAGCAACGAGTGCCATACCACCATGAGGGTCGCCGTTCTCAATTCTCATTGCACAGGCAAAGACGGCGGCGGCAGCGCGTTCATGGGGCTCGTTCGTCGTGTTGATGAGCGCCTCGAGCGTCTCAAGATTTCCTCCACCGACGAGTAGATCGTGGAGTGCCGCGTAGAACTGCCAGCGCCATTCTTTCGACTCCCGGCATTCACCGAGGGACGGAACGGGTCCCTTCTTCCCCTTGAGCTCGAGATGAAGCGGCTCTGGATCGAGCTTGTCCAATCTCATCTTCATCAAGAGAGCAGTGGCTTGATCCGGACGCAGTGCATCAACCGACCGGTTGGGGTGGGGCGCGATCAGTCGCGGTGTGAGCAGGGCGTACCGGAGCTGATCAGGCGTGAAGATCGATGCTCCTCCGTCCCAGGCGCTGCCTTCCCAGCGAAGGCCGACACGGTCATTGGTTGCTACCTTCAGCAGCTCGTCGGCGTGGTCCTCGTCAATGACGGAGGAGGCCTTCGGAACAAGGATCTTGGATCCTTTACCAGTGGATTTGATCTTGTCGTCAGTGACGTGGACCCAGTGCGACGTCCTTGTCGTCTCGTTGTGCAGCACGACGATGTGAGGCGCATTATGGTCCCGCCAGTACTTCAGGTACTCGTCGTCGCTGTCCCGGAACCACCACCCCACTAGGTCGCCCGACTCATCGTGCTCGGGTTCCTTGAAAAAGGTGGGTCCCGACTTGACCTGGGCGCCAACGATCGCACCGAGGTCGAATCGGCGGTTGTCTCGGGCCTGCAGCAAGAGGTCCGAGCCCACCTCGCCGGCTGGATTTGGTGCAACATGCCACAGCAGTCGTTCGAACTCGAGCTTCACGGCGGTTTCACCGATATTTCCAGTCTGCTCAGTTTCACTTCCGCGCCGCGCCATAGCCTCCGCCTCGGTACCGTCTCGCTGATCGGTTACCTACATTAGCTGTCAGGTTGCCGTCGTCCTTTTTGTGACGGAGCACGCGCTACGAAGCGGCGATCGTTTTTGTCGGTGCAGGTCCCGCCGAGGACGGTGCGGGAGATCCTCGACACCGAGGCGGAGGCGCTGAACGCCCTTCCTGACGGCGGTGGGCCCGGATCGGGGCTGGTCGACGAACCGGTCCCGCTGACCCGGGAGATGACATGTCCCGGTGTGCGGGTCGGGCGGCGCTACGGGGGCGTGTGTGTTGTGTCTGAGCGTGCTATTCGGGGTGGTTGAGGGCGTCGGTGATGCGGTGGTGGATCCAGGTTTCGAGGTTCTGGCCGGCGGCGTGGGCAGCGGCGTCGGCGCGGGTGTATTCGTCGTCGCTGAGCCGGATCGGGACGCGGTGGGTGGGGCCTGGAGTGGGCTGTTGGGCGAGTTCGCGTCTGAGGTGCTCGCGCATGTCGCTGATGGGCAGCGGTGCGAGGTCGACGAGGATCTGGGCGCCGGTGGAGGTGGGGTCGTCGAGCAGGGCCAGGAGGAGGTGGGCGGTGCCGATCTGCTCGTGTCCGAGCAGGGCGGTGTGGCGGAGGCTGCCTTCGATGACTTTCTTCGTTTGCGGGGTGAAGGGGATGTGCCCGGCCGCCGGCGTGGAGCCCGCCGGTGCGCTGAGCTCGGCGAGCTTGCTCTCGAGTGCCGGGGTGGTGACACCCCAGGAGGTCAGTGCGGCCGCTCCGGGGCCGCCGGCGTCGAGGATCCCTACGAGCAGGTGTTCGGTGTCGACGGAGTTCTGGTGGTGGGTGCGGGCGGCGCCGGCGGCGAGGACGACCACTTGGCGGGCTTGATCGGAGAATTTCTCGAACACGATGACGCACTTCCTCCCCCGGCGTCGCTGTACGACGCGATCCGCTGCTGACTTCCCTGTTGTTCATTCTGGGGGTCCTGTGCCGTGGGTAGGTGGTTATGAGCGGATCGGCGCGTAATGGCATTGTGACCTGGTGTGATGACATGTCCCCGGTTTGTGATGTGGGGGTGCCGGCGACCCCTACGGGGGAGTGCCGGCACCGGGGTGCGTGGGGGTGTCGACACGCCCACCCGGCGTCCGTTTCGCCCGGTTCGGAACCGATCTTGAAAGTTGTTGATGTGTAATATGTTTGGATAAATTGTTGATGCATAAGTATTTACGTGAATTATGCACAAATATGAGATTGTAAGGTTTGTAATCTGTTGCAAATAACGATATTTGGAGTATTGTCTGCTTTCAATTGTTGTGGGCGTGTTCGAGGTGAGGTGGTATGCTGTGGGTATGACATCGAGTGTCGCGGGAAAGAGGGTATACGGCGGGTCAGGCACACTCTCCCGCCTCCCCAGCCTCGTTGGGATGCGGGGAACCGGATCGAACGCTCCGATAAAAAGCGCTGGTGAGCACCTAATGTCGGAAACTCAGAGGAGCGAAGCGGACTCGATCGACGGCAACGCAATTGGGACCCACTGCGAGCCGCGCAGCGGCTCCCTGGCGGGGAGCGAAGCGACTCGCCCCGTCTCCCGGTGCGAAGCACCGGGATCAGC
>NZ_JBHURF010000054.1:0-31606 GCF_042674125.1 Rhodococcus sp. NPDC056960
TTGTCGATCAACTCCCGCCGCTACGCCATGGTCAATGCCGTCGGTGGCGTGCTCAGCGGCACCGCCTCGACCCTGTACGGCGCATGGCCCAGCGCTGCAGCCAATTTCGTCTGGGCGCTCGTCGGCGCGCATGCGCTGCTGATCGGCGTCGGGCGCGGACCCTCTCCCCTGACCGCGGCCCGCTCGCTCGCACGCTCGCGCGGTACCCGGCGGGCCGGAACCAGCTCGTCTCGGCAGCCCCGCCATGTCGGCATCGTCTCCACTCACGCATCGGCGATGCCCGCGGCACCCCGGTGCACCAGCGGTATCCGACCGCCGGCCACCCACGAGTCCTGTGATTCGTCCCACGCGGGCCGGCACCCGAACACGCACACCCCTGCACCGATCGTCGACCGCGACCATGACGGCGTAGGTACTGTCGGGCAGCGCGAGGAGACGGCCACCTCGACATTGCCGGAGAAGTTCGCCATCACGTGCGTCATGAGCACGACCGTCGACAATGATGCGGCACGAATGGTCACCGCCTGATGTCGGGTTGTGTTGCGAACCGGGGGTCTCAGGCTCGGCTCAGCGTCGCGCTGACTTGCGATGCACCCCAACCCATCACTGAGGAAACTCATGCTCCGTGAGAAGCTACGTCCGTCGAGAGCGACGGTCTATCCCGCAGCCCAAAGCCGTCACGGCTTCACCCTCGTCCTCGTCGGGGCCGTGCTCTGGGGGAGCAACGGTGTCACCGGCGCCCTGACCGCTTCCCACAGCGAGATGTCCTGGGCTGCCATCGTGGCCTTGCGGATGGCGGTGGGCGGGCTGGCGATGCTCGCCGTCACCTTCGTCACCGGCGAGCTCCGACGCTTGCACCACAACTGGCACACCTGGCGCACTATCCTGCTCACCGCTGGGTGCTCGGTCGTGTTCGCCGGCGGTTACTTCCAGGCCCTGGAGTTCGTCGGTGTCGCCGTCGCGACCGTCGTCAGCATCGGTGCATCGGCCGTGTTCATCACCGTGGTGGCCACCGTCCGTGACCGGCGGTGGCCCAGTCCGTCGGTCGCAATAGCCCTGGTGGCGTCCCTCATCGGTCTCGTGCTGGTGTGCACCCCAGTGAATGAGGGTTGGTCGCCGGCGGAGGGGCGGGACTTTGCCGTCGGAATCACCTTGTCGACGCTGTCGGGCCTCGCTTTCGGAGCGCAGACCCTGGTCAACAGCCGACCGGTCCCGGGTTTGAATTCGCAGGTCCTCGTCGGGGTGTCATTCACCATTGCCGGCATCCTCTGCATGCCGTGGGCAGCTGCCAGCGGTTTCGCCTTCGACACCATGACGCCGACCGCCTGGACGGCACTTGCGTTGCTGACGTTCGTGTCGACCCTTCTCGGGTTCATCGCCTACTACGCCGGACTGCACCGGGGTGTCCATCCCACGACAGCGGGGGTATCTACGGCGGTCGAACCCGTGGTCGCCGGCGTACTGGCAGTGCTCGTCCTCGGCGAGCACCTGACCGTGCTCACGGTAGCGGGCATGGCGCTGATCCTGACCGGGGTCCTGCTCGTCCGGCCCCACACCGATTCCGCCGAAGCTCCCACTCCCCCCGGACCGTGATAACCGAACGGCCAGGGTGGTGTTTCCGCTGCAGGTTCGCTGCACCCGGCATTGTCGAGGATGATGAGCAGGTCAGCCTGTCTTTCGATGCCTCGAGAATGTCGGTGAGGTGTTCGAGCTGGGCCTGGGCGTCGCGGCGAGCAGCAATGCCACGATCGTAGTAGCTGGGGTCGAGCTTCACGTCTGCGAACTCGATCGAGGCTTCCGGCGTCCTGTTCACCGGATCGCTGACAGCCGCCAGCTGGACCCAGGTCGGCCTGCACCCCACCGCGTTCATCCTCACCCGCGGGTCAACACGTTTGACACCGCCCAGTGGCGTCGCCGCACGATGCTCGCTGTCACCTATACCTCAATGCGAGAACCGATCATCACCGTTCGGTCGCCCGGCAAGCCGAAGTGCTCGGCGGCATCGGCCGTGATATATGACGTAGCGATGAACAGCCGCTTGCGCCACGGCGCCATCGTCGGTGCCGTCCCCTTCTTCAGCTCGATCCGCGACAAGAAGTAGGACGCGTCTTCCACTGCGATCGGCCCCTCGGCCTGCCCGGGATCGAGCAACCGCAGCACGCCCGGGACATTCGGCGACTCCATATAGCCGAAATACGCGGTCACGTGGAAGATCCCGTCTTCGCCATAACCGAGATCATCGACCGCCGTTCGCTCCCCATCGGGTACTCGCGGTACCGGCAGCGTATTGATCGACATGATCACCACGTGTTCGTGCAGCACGAGATTGTGCGTGACGTTGGCCCGCATCGCCAAGGGCGCAGTCTCTTTGCCGCGGTTGAGGAACACTGCAGTGCCCGGGACCCGCTGCAGTTGCGGCCGACGGTCATGTAGTTGGTCAACGAACGCACGCAGTGATCCCTCGGCCTCCTCCCGCGCGCGACTGATGATTCCCCGACCCCGCTGCCACGTGGTCATCACGACGAACGCCACGACGGCAATCGACAGTGGCAGCCACGCCCCGTGCACCAGTTTGGTCACGTTTGCGGCCAGGAACACCAGGTCGATCGTCAACAAGACACCCGCGCCGGGTACAACAAGCCACAGGGTCGTGCGCCACCGCGTCCGAGCGATGTAGAAGAATAGCAGCGTCGTGATCGTGATCGTCCCGGTCACCGTCATTCCGTACGCATAGGCCAGCGCGGACGAGCTACGAAATGCCAACACCAGCGTGAGTACCGACACCATCAGCATCCAGTTGATCCATGGCACGTAGATCTGGCCGATCGTCGACTCCGAGGTGTGCACCACACGCAATCTCGGCAGGTACCCGAGCTGAGCGGCCTGCGCGGCCACCGAATAGGCGCCGGTGATCACCGCCTGGGAGGCGATCACCGTTGCCGCGGTGGCCAGCAGAACCATCGGCAACCGCGCCCATTCGGGAGGCAGCAGGAAGAACGGGCTCGACACGGCGGTCTCGTCGCCGAGAATCAGGGCACCCTGGCCGAAGTAGGAAAGTACGCATGCCGGCAGCACGAGCATCAGCCACGCACGGGCGATCGCCGGCCGACCGAAGTGGCCCATGTCCGCATACACCGCCTCGGCACCGGTGACCGCCAGCACGACCGCGGCCAGCGCGAAGAAGGCGATCCCGAAGTGTCCGAACATGAAAGTCAACGCGTAAGTCGGAGACAGGGCTTTGAGAATTTCCGGGTGCCGGGCGATGCCCCTGACACCGCAGGCGCCGATCGACACGAACCAGATGATCATCACCGGCCCGAAGAACCGTCCCACCGTGGCCGTGCCTCGGCGCTGGACGGAGAACAGCAGCACGATGATCACGGCGGTGGCCGGGACCACCAGCTCTGCCAGCTGCGGCTCCACGACTTTGACGCCTTCGACCGCGGACAGCACCGAGATCGCCGGGGTGATCATGCTGTCCCCGAAGAACAGAGCGGCACCGAAGATCCCCAGCCCGGCCAACGCTGCGGCCGTGCGACCACTCCGATTCCCACCCCAGCGACGTAGCAACGTGATCAGGGCCATGACCCCGCCCTCACCGTCGTTGTCGGCGCGCGTCACAAGCAAGACGTAGGTGACCGTAATGACGATCATCACCGACCAGAAGATCAGCGACACTACGCCGTACACGAAGTTCGTATTGATCGGCACCGGGTGCGGATCATCCGGGTCGAACACCGTCGCAATGGTGTAGATCGGGCTGGTCCCCAGGTCACCGAACACCACACCGAGTGCGCCGACGACAACGGCCGCCCGAACCGCTTCCCGACGTCCCGGTGCGCGACCAGTCGGAGCTTCGGACTCTGTGGTCACAGCATCTCCTCGCTTGCGGGTCCACGTCCCATCGTGCTCCTATTCGAACGATCTCGGCCGCAAAACACCGGCGTTCGGCAGCCGGCCGTCCAGGATCTGTCCCTGGTCGCCGGCGCCGTACCTGATGCAATGCGCCGACACGCTCACCCGGAAAGAAGTTTCGAATGGCAGTCGGACACCTCGTCGTCAGTGTCGATCGGGATCGCCCTTGCCGCATATTCGGGCTCTTCCCCCGAGCGCCGTTCGCGACCCGCTTTCTCGCGTTGCAGGCCTTGATTCCGGTTCTCGCGGATCTCCGGCTTGTGCGCGGCACCGTCAGCACTGTTTCAGCGGCGCATGTGGTGAAACCGATGCGTGATGGCTGGTCATTTTCTGTGGTTGGTCAAGGTCGGCTGCCGGGATCCGCGGATTCCGACGGTGGGCACGATAGTCATCTGCCCGACGAACGCGTTTGCTGTCACATTCGAAGGCCGAATCACCCGAACTGTGATCTGGATTCGTGTGCCAGAACCGGATCCACCGATGTTCCGACAGCGGCGCAATACATTCCAGGTCAGAGTCCCGGGGCGACGGCGATCCCGGTGAGCTGTTCGGCTTCGGTCCACAGCCGCGCTGCGACAGCCTTGTCACGGCCGGGCCGAGGCAGCGTGACGGGCTTGGTCGGGCCCACCATCGCCCATCGGGGGCCGTAGTAGCCGCCAGCGGTGGCCTGCGGGCTGGTCGCGGCGTAGAGCAGTGGTTCGGCGCCCTGTTCGGGCGCCTGCGAGGGGACGACCTTATAGGCGATCGATTCGATGAGCCCGGGGCGTCCGCCGCCCAGGGTCGGTCCGGAGGTCATCAGGTTGGTGCGGGTGTACCCGGGGTGCGCGCCGGCAGACAGCAGCGACCAGCCGCGTTGGTCGGCGAGTTCGGCGAGGCGCACCATCATCAGCATGTCGGCCAGCTTGGATTGGCCATACGCCCTGGTCGGGCTGTAGTTGCGGGTGGACTGCAGGTCGTCGAAGTCGATGCGCGCCCGGTTGGCGGTGCCGCTGCTCATCGTGGCCACCCGCGGTGCGTGCGCCGACAGCAGCAGCGGCAGAAGCCCGACGGTGAGGGCGAACGGGCCGAGGAAGTTGCTGCCGAACTGGAGCTCGAAACCGTCGGCAGTTTCCGTCCGTTGCGGCACGTTCATGACGCCGGCGTTGTTGACCAGCACATCCAACGGCCTGCCGGTGTCGATCAGACTGTCGGCGAATGCTCGCACCGAGGCCAGGTCCGCCAGGTCCAGCCGGCGGACCTCCACTCGCGCCTCGGGGTGGGCGGCGAGAATCTCGGCCTTCGCCTGTTCCCCTTTGGTGGGGGTGCGCACGGCCAGGATCACGTCCGCGCCGGCCCCCGCGAGTCGTTTGGCGGTCTCCTTGCCGGTGCCACTGTTCGCGCCGGTCACCACGGCGAGCTTTCCATGCTGGTCAGGTACCTGATACATCTCACACACTCCATTACGTACTGCCGGTATCTTGTCACCACCAACATAAAGTACCGCCGGTACTTTGACAAGGTACCGTCGGTATCTAACATGGGTATGTGACTTTCCAGCGAGCCCGCACCGACGAGCAGCGCGTCCAGCGGCGACAACAGATTCTGGCGACGGCGGCCGCGATGCTCACCGAGATGCCGGTCGCCAAGCTCAGCCTCAACGAATTGAGTCGGCGTACCTGCCTGGCGAAAGCAAATGTGCTGCGCTACTTCGAATCTCGTGAGGCGATTCTGCTCGACCTGCTCGATACCGAGGTGCGAGCCTGGGTCACCGAGCTGGAGGGTACGTATCCGCCCGGTACCGGTTCGCCGGCCGAGCGCGGGGACCGGCTGGCCGAGGCCCTGGCGGCGTCGATGGCGCGGCGGCCGGTGTTGTGTGATCTGCTCAGTGCCCAGGCCACGGTCCTCGAGCACAACATCTCCACCGAGCTGGCCGTCCGGCACAAGCACGCTGCCCGGGAGTCCCTGCAATCGCTGACCGAGTGGGTCGGCCGCCATCTGCCCGAACTCGGCGACGGGGGCGCGGCGGCGCTGGTGGAGACGACGCTGCTGATGGCGATGAGCGCCTGGCCGTGCAGCCGCCCGTCGGAGGCGATGCTGGCCGCCTACGACTCCGATCCGGCACTGGCCGCCATGCGCATGAACTTCACCGATCTGATTCGGCGCACGGTCGCTGTCACGTCATCCGGGCTCCTCGCCCGCCGGCCTGAGGCGATATACGACGCCCCGGGCGCGACCTGAGACCCCTAGGTCTACGGCATCGCGAGAGAATCTTGGCGGTCGGCCCTATTTGTGTTGTGCCGGTTGGGTTGTCACTTGCCCGCTGGCGAGCGCTTGGATCAACGTTGCCAGGTCGGCGGCGGACAGTCGAAGCCACCGACCTGCACTACGAATTCCGGCCGGCCCCCATCTTCTGGATTATCTGAGCTCCGGCCCGCAAATTCCCCATCTCTACGGATGTCACCATCCCCGAACACATCTGCAGACCGCGACACGATTCCCGAACCGAGACCCCGGCAGCCGAACGTGCCTGAACCGACATTCACCGCCCTTTCGCCCTGCCGGAACCAGCGTGCCATCGGGCGGTGACCTCGAGCGAGGGCGACAGATCGTGCGCGCCGAGTATCCCTTCACGCCGGTCGCGAAGACGGCGCGGAAGTACACTGCGCAGGCTGGAGCAGGCGCCGGATCTCGAGTCTGTCGCGGTCGACCAGCTGGTCCCACTGGCCGGGCGGCCGCGCTGCGTGCGGCCGCGGACTTCGGCTGACCCGAGTCCACCGGCACGGAGCTGCGCGATCTCGGGGTCCTCGGTCCATCCGTCGATCGGGCGCGTGGTGATGATTCGCGGGGCTACCGCGGACTCTCGCCCCGGGCGGGGTCGTCGTCGAACGCCACGGGGATCGCCCGGTCGGCTTCGGGTGCGGGCTGCAGTGGATTGTCCACGGCGGTGCTCCCTTGTGCGCGTAGTCGGGTGTTGGCGGCCTCGAGGCGGGCGTTGTCGCGTTCGAGTTCGCCGGTGCGGTGCTCCAGGTCGAGGACCCTGCCGATGCCGACGAGGTTGACGCCGGCGTCGATCAGCTCCGCAATGCGTCTGAGTCGACCCAGGTCGTAGTCGCTGTAGCGGCGGGTGCCGCCGCCGGTTCGGGCCGGGGTGATCAACCCGTACTCCTCGTACAACCGGAGCGCGGCGATGCCGAATCCGGACAGTTCGGCGGCCACCGAGATGCCGTAGACCCCGCGCCGGGCCCGGATCTCGGTGTCGCCCTCCGATTCTGCGGACATTCTTGCTCCGATCGAGATTTATCTCGTACAAACTCTTGTCATAGTCTACGGCAGATGATATACCGAATCTATAGCATCTGCTGGAGTTTAGTTGAGACATGACAGGGTTTCTGGAGGTGGAGACGATGTTGATGCGCACCGATCCGTTCCGCGACCTCGACCGTCTGACGCAGCAGATCCTCGGCACCGCGGCTCGTCCGGCGGTGATGCCGATGGACGCCTGGCGTGAGGGCGATCGGTTCGTGGTGGAGTTCGATCTACCCGGCATACAGGTCGATTCGATCGACCTCGACGTCGAACGCGACACCGTGACCGTGCGCGCGGAGCGGCCTGGACTCGACGACCAGCGGGAGATGGTGGCCTCGGAGCGTCCGCGCGGGGTGTTCAGCCGGCAGCTGTTCCTCGGCGAAAACCTCGATGCCGACAAGATCGAAGCGCACTACGAAACCGGGGTGCTTAGGTTGACGATCCCGGTCGCGGAAAGGGCCAAACCCCGCAAGATCGAGATCAGCGGCGGAAATGCCGAGCGCAAGGCCGTCAACGCCTGACCGACGCGACCGGGAAGGCTCGGGAGGAGGTGAGAGGCGATGACATCGCCGACCATGATCACCGAGGTGTACGCCACCGAATCACCGGAGCGCACCGAACGTGAAGTGGTGCGGCCGTGGCACGAGCTCGATTACGCACTGCTCGTGGCCGATTCCGACCGCATCCTCGCCGACGCGCTCACGCCGCAGTCCGTGGTCCTGCTCCACCGGGTGGCCACCGAACGGTCGGGCCGGTCGCATCCGTCTGCTTCCGCTGGATCGGGGTGGACGGTGACTGCTCCTCCGGCCCCGGAGATCCGGGCCACCCAGCGCTCGCCTCCGAGAGGGTGCGAGCCAGCGGGGCGGCGCCGGGATCGGCCCTCGAACACCCGCTGGTGAGGAACACGAATCGACGGATGAGACCGGGAACCGAACACGAAAGGGGAACACCGCAACCAGATGTAAGGATGGTTCGCCCGCCGGCTCCTTCACCTGTCCACACTGCGCAGCCGGCGCGGCGAACTCGGTACATGGCACCGGTCCGGGGTCGCCGACCCATCGATGAGTTCACACCGGCGCCACCACACCAGCGCAGATGGTGTTCGGGCGCGCTGCCATTGGCGATGGCGGCCTTTCGCACTCGATGCCGGCTGCCCCGGGCCCGCTGCGCCCAAGCAAGATGCGACGAGCCACAGCAGACGACGAATCTGCAGATATGCACAGTGGCGGGGACGGCTCGACGATGAGGGCGAGTCCATCCCACGCGGTGACCCCGGACGCCTACCCGAACAGGCCGTCGGAGCCGCCGCGCGCGCAGTGGCGGCACGAACGCCGACGAAGCGTGACGAGGACCGGGACGATGAACCTCGACCGAGATCCATACCAGGTGCTGGGACTGACCTCCGCGGCCTCCCAGACCGAGATCACCCGTGCCTACCGGCGCCTGCTCCGCCTACACCACCCCGACACCCGCGGCCCGGTGACCAAAGAACCCGCAGCCGACGAGCACCTGCAACAAGTCCTCACCGCCTACGCCCTGCTGCGCGATCCGATCCGTCGCACCGCCTACGACCACACCGCCTCCCCACCGCCGCCACGGCCGGACCCCGACCCGTCCCGCATTCGGGTCCGGATCGTGCCACGCCCGGCCCGCCGCCAGCCCGGCGCCGCCGTGCGGATCGGCCCGGTGCGCTGGCACCACTGACCGGGTGCGCCAGGCAAGCGAATTGCCACGTGACAACAACGGATTGCTTCACAGCGGCCGGCGGGCGGACAAGTAAAAGAGGTTGTCAAGTGCCGTGGTCAGAACCGAGCCCACGCGGCAGCCACGACGTCGATGGCTCAGATGCTCTGGGCCGGGAAGGTATCGCAATGAGCGAACTCGACGAGCTCGTCGAGACCGGTGCACCGCAGCGGGTGGGTAGCTTCCGGTTCTTCCTCGACGGGCACCACTGGGAATGGTCCGACACCGTCGCCGCCATGCACGGCTACACCCCCGGCCAGGTCACTCCCACCACCGAACTGCTTCTCTCGCACAAACATCCGGACGACAAGATGGCGGTCACCGTCGTCCTCGAGCGCGCGACCCGGCACGGCGAGCCGATCAGCAGCAAACATCGCATCCTCGACACCCGCGGCCGCGTCCATCACCTCATCGTCGTCGGCGACCGCATGCTCGACGAGCACGGTCAGGTGGCCGGCACGTCGGGTTTCTACATCGACGTCACCCAGCTTGTCGAACAGGACGTGAACGAGTCGGTCAACGAGGTGGTCGCCGAACTCGAGAAGTCCCGGGCGGTGATCGAGCAGGCCAAGGGCATGCTGATGTTCGCCTACGGCATCTGCGCCGACCGCGCCTTCGACATCCTCACCTGGCACTCGCAGCAGACCAACACCAAGCTGCGCACCGTCGCCGAACGCCTGGTCGCGGCCGTCGCCACCGCCACGTTGCTGCCCGACGAGGTGCGAGCCCGGTTCGACCACCTGCTACTCACCACGCACCGCACCGACGGGTGAGCGGATCGGTCCCCACGCTGCTGCACTGAACGTCCGGAACCTCGATCGCCTCGGACGATGGTCCGGCGAAGCCAGAGTGTCACGCAGACAACGTGTCAGCCCCGGTGCCACGCGGGCAATCCGTTGGCGTTCTCTGTTCACCGGTCGCCGGCCGGACACCTGCCACCTTCTCCGTGAATCTCGCACAGGTCACGCAGGCCAGACGTGCCGCGGCATCGCGGGGAGTGGGGCCGGTGACCGGCCTTCGTGTCGATCCGGAGAGGCGGCCTGATGGGGCCTCTCGTGGTGAGACGGCACCGACGACCGACGGCAGGTTGGTGAGTTGCCTGAGATCGGCGAGACTTCGGGCGTCTCCGGCCATCTCACGCGCATGACGCATCTCAGCGCAGCGGCCCTCAGCACGCTGATCATGCCTCATATTCAACGAGACAGGACAACAAGATCGAGGCCGCCGGATCCCCATCCCCGGTCGAGACGCTAGTGACGATGGGACACGCGAGAGATATCGGTTCTGCACCCTCCGTGAAGCCGCACGTGAGAGCCCCGTCAGGGGACCTGACATGTTCGGCTGGCGGGGGCGACTGTGGTAGCTATTTCCCGGTGGCGAGGAAAATGACTTGCCGCCCGAGCTCGACGCAGTGGTCGCCGAAACGCTGTGCTTCCATGCCTTGGCCGTCGGCAGGAAATGGGCGCAAGTACCGAACTACGATGCGCATCTCAATATTTCGCGAAAAGGTACGGTCGATGCTGCACGACGCCTGTTCCGGTGTGAATACGGCGCAGGGCATCCCGCGCAGGAGAGATCGTCGGCAACGTTCCCGTCGGCCCCATCCCCGCCGACGACGCATCCGATTCGTCCCTTGTGCCCAAGGTTCCGTAGACGTGCCGGTCCCCAGAATATGCCGCTGAACTGGACTTATTTCTTTTCTTGGGTATGGTCGAGGTCAGTTCGCGGTTGCCGATTCGGAAAGGACCGACAATGGCTGACAAGTCCGCCGTCAAGAGTTCACAACAGTCTGCACGTGCGCGCGAGGAGCGCCGAACGGAAATCACAGCGAAGGCCCTCGAATCGACTCAGTTCGTTCGAAAGCGCACGAGCTGAAGTCATCCTGGAGCATCGCCACCTCCCCCCGCCATCCTCATCACTGCCTGCGGATTGGAATGTCGCACCCGAAGCTCGGTCGATAGAATAGCCGACTCGCCACAGCGCGGACCAGCAATTTCGGGTTCCGGGAACTTTGGAGTGAGGACCTCGCCGGGCTTCCTCCTTTTTCGATCATATACAGCATCGGGAAAGACTCCCGCAGCGCCGACGAGTTTTTGAAAGACATGGCGAATGTTATTGGTCCGCATTCGCGTGAGACCTATCGAGGGCCAACTTTCGGCGCTCCTTAGTGCTGGGTGTCGGATCGATTGAAACGAGTGGTGACGATGCGAGTGTTGAACGTGATGCAGCGACCGGTTCGAGTGGTGCGCCAATCCGACAGTATCCGCACGGCCGCAGTTCTACTGGCGGAGTATGGGTTCGCGGCGGTGCCGGTGGTCGACGACCACGACCGGTTGGTCGGGATGTTGAACAGCGGAGACGTGTTGCGGGCCGGACAAGTCTGCTCGGAGACAGTCGGCGAGGTCATGACTGCACCCGCCGTTGCTGCGCCGATGTATCAATTTATAGCCGATGTGAGCCAGATGCTGCTTCGGCAGGGACTACGCAGTCTTCCTGTGGTGGATATCGACGGGCGGGTGGTGGGCATCCTCAGCCGCAATGACGTGGTGCGGCTGATGCTCAGACCTGACGAGACGATCGCCGTGGGCGCGCAACGCCGCCTCGATGACTACACCGGGGACGGACGCTGGCGCGCGACGGTCGACGAGGGCTGCGTCACCATCGCAGGCCCGTTTGCGGACGAATCCGAACGACGCATCGCGATCGCGTTGGGCAAGACCGTGCCGGGCACCCGCACGGTGTCCGTCGCCGCCGAGGAATAGGCGTTGGTCGATGCGATGCGATGCAAGCTATGCACTCGCGCCTCGGTGATCACCGTGGCGCCGTCCTCAATTCGTAATGAGGGTGTTTCGGCATCACCCTGACGGCTGAGTGATCAGTCACCGGGCCATGCCGCCCCCGCTGTAGCTCAGAGCACTCTGATCGCAGCTCCTGTCGTGACGCTGCGCCGCACGTACAGCCACCCGGCGCCGGTAAGGCCGGGTGGCCGAGAAAGTGAGAGACATGTATCGATCATGCAGGCCCGCCGCGGCTATCCATCGTTCCTTCGCCCACGGCGGATCGATGAGCACGCGCCAGATCAAGGCCCATCTCGAGGCGATGTTCGCCCCCGAAACCGATCACGGTGCCGGGACCGAAGCATCAGTCCTCGCAGATCGGTTCAGTGAGACGGAGGAGCAGACAGCTCTGCTTCTCGAGGACAGTGTCTGAGATCGCAGAGCGCCGAACCCCGCAGCGGATGGGTGCCGATCAAAACGAAGAGCACGGTTCCCATCATGCCAACAGCACAACCGGGACGACCACGGTCGTAGCTGCAACATGGACCCCGAAAACCGAGACGACCTGCGAGAGATCAGGAGCGAGCATGATCCCCACCGCCATCACCACCACCCTCGACGCCGAGCAGCAGCGGATCGCCGGCGGGGCCCTGCAGGACACTGTCGTCGACCTGATCGACCTGAGCCTGATCGCCAAGCAGGCGCACTGGAACGTCACCGGACCCAACTTCCTGCCGGTACATACCGCACTCGACGAGCTATATACCGTCACAAGCAATTTCACCGATGAGGCAGCTGAACGCGCCACCGCGATCGGCGTCAGCCCGGACGGCCGCGCGGCCACGGTGGCCGCGGACGCGGGCACCAAGGGAATCGCCAAGGGCTGGACCGCCGACGCCGAGGTGGTCCGGACGATCGTCGCGAACCTGACCGCCGTCATCGAGCGGTTGCGGGCCCGCATCGAGTCCACCGAGAAGGCGGACCCGGTCACCCAGGACCTGCTGATCGACATCACCGCCCGGCTCGAGCATCTGCACTGGATGTGGCAGGCCCAGACCGCGCAACCGGCTGCCCGGCGCCGTCGGCTCGGCCAGGTGCTCATCGGATAGCTCCGCCAGCCGGTGCGCGAACGAGGCGGTGCCGCGGCGAACGATGGGCACCGGTTGCCGCGGTGCCGTCCCGACGCAGAATGAGCGCAGCTCGAATCGCGATTGCCTGCACCAGGTGGCACGGCAGGTGGCGGGAGGAGACCCGAGAAGTATTGCCGCCGTCAATAATGGATGGGATCCACTACATCGTGTGCGGTGGTACCGCGGTACGGATGCTGCCGGTGAAGTCCTGGTCAATCGAGACGGCGTATGCGGCCTTCGTCCGCCAAGATGCGGATGCACAATCTCGCCAAAGTGAACTCATCGCAGTGGTCTGCGGATCTAGATTTCGGTGAACAACGTCTGCACTCGACAGGACACCGGGGTCCGCACGATAGGTGCTGCCCGCGGTACCCGTTCGGCTCTGTCGACGGGACGCGACAACTCGATCTCGAACCGTCACCTCACCGACCGTCAGGCCGCCAGGACTGTGCCCCTCCGTCCATCGCCGAAGATCTGACGGCACGAATCCGTCCGGTCCGGGCCGCCGTGGATGTCATCCGGCGGCGGGACACTCACCGAAATCAACGCTGACCGACGCCGGGAACGGATCCTCCAGGGTCAATGGCAGATTTCTATCCATTGAGTCCACCGTCGTCGTTGCGGCGCGTCAGATGCGCTGTTGCACGACGATGCGGATCACGGCCAACGGGTTCCGCGGACGGCCGTGACACGACACGTGCAGCGGCGGTGGTGACGCTGACGTGGCTACGGCGGGCCAAATCAAGGAGAGCATCGAAACCCGCTTCGTGGCTGCAGGCGCGCTGCTCGGCCAGGACTGCAGCAGCGGCAGACAGCAACTGCGCGTCCGAAGATTGAGGCGCAAGCACTCGTCCGGGTACTGCTGAGGTGTCAGTCGGCATGAGAGTCCTTTCGCTACATCGGGCCGTACCGCTGTACAGGTGAGGTCGGCGTGTGTGGGCCACCGCACCTTCTTGTCGACGCCGCCCGGCATGGTCCGTCACTTCAGCTTCCATCAAAGGGCCACCCGAAGAACTCGGGCCTTTGCCTAGTTCTTACCTAGGTCAGCGTGGGTGTCGTCGATGGGACCGTTGATGGGGCGCTCGGTCTCATGTCGCGCACCACGCACGTCGGCGCTGCAGACCTACGACACGACTCCTGATACGCCGGGCGTTTCCGAGCGGTGAACTTCGGCGGAGGTGCGGGTGAATTTGGTCGTGCAGGAGTAACTCCGGCGAGACCTCCGGCCATCGTCGACGAGCCGACAATTTCGTCGAGTTCTCGCTTCATGTCTTACGATCTCGAGGCGAGTGTGCGGCGATGGACGAGGATCGGGGTTGACGTGGTCGTCGAGATTGCGGTGCGCATAGATATCAGGTGTGCGGCGGATTTGGTGCCCCTCGTCGCGGCGAACATCCAGCGGGGCGTGGACCAGGTGTACCGCGTACACCAGGGTGCATCGGCTTCCGCGGTGCGAGCAGTTCTCAAACGCAAGTTCGGCAGGGCGATCGGGGCAACGGCAATCGAGGTCCTCGCCGGCTGCATCTCGGACGGGCACGCTCCGGTTATCACGTGCTCGTTCCCGTAGCGGTCGGGCAGGCAGGATCCTCAGCGCTGTGGGTCGGCGAGGTCGGCCCGGCAGTGGTCCGCCCCTCACGAATCCGGCGGCAGGGACCCTGCACTTCACGTTGGCAGGCTCGGGATCCGCGGCAGCGCCGTACCAAACCCACCCCTGCCAGAGGATCGCTCACCTCTGACCTTCACGGCCCGGACCTGACGCCCCGAAGGATCGATCAGTTGACGTGGAACACCGCACGCCGTCCGCGGTCCGCGGAACGGCGCAACGCGGCCTGGACGGCAGCGGTGCCGCCGATTCCGCCGGCGAGGACAAGTAGCAGCAGGGCGACATTGAGGTTCACGGGACAGGTCCTCCTCGGGTCGGCAGGCCTTGGCGCGGCGGCCGGTGCGGATCATGATGTGGTAGAGCTCGGTTCGGTCACAGACTGCGAGGTCGACACTGTCCTGTGGACCGGTATCGCACTCGGATCGGCGTCGATTCGTGACTGCGTCGATAAACAAATGGTTGGCTCCGAGTGCAGTCGGTCAGATCACGTGCGGGCGTGCAGTTCCTAGCCCAACCCCGTGCCCAACCCCGTGCTCACGTACTCAACGTCGAGGCATTCTCTCTGTCACTTCACCACCGCCGTCGTCGCGGATGTCTCTGCGAGCGGACCCGACAGGCGCTGACGCAGCTTGGCTCGGTTGACGTCATCCTTGTACCTCAGCGGTTTGCCTGTCTTGGCCACCCGACGTCCGGCGACAGTCAGCATCGGGCGCGGAATTCCGATACCCATGACCGGCACGCCTGTCACGTAACTCTCCTTGAAGAGAAACATCGAGGCGTCGGACACTTCGTCGTGAGTGAGCGGCGAGGCCACCCACCCGACTTCCGCTCCGATGGCATCCGCGTCCAGAATCGGGCTGCGATAACCCTCCGTTGTCTTCGCGAGAAGCCAACGGAGAACAGCGTCACGAACCGCCCACTGACGATCGGTAGCTGCACTCACATTTCAGTCCTCCACATAGATGCCACTAACGCTGCCCTGCACCATAGCCATCGGTGAGAAATAAGCAAGCTCAGCGAAATTTCCTGCGCACCTTGCACCTCGGAATCTCCCGACGGACGTTTTCAAGTCGACCGGACCGAACGCAATAGGCGGCGTGGCGCAACTCGGATCGGGGAACTGTCCGGCGCGCACCAACCGATCCCCTCTTCACGACCCGACATAACCGAGCCGCCTCCTATCGGCTGCTGAACTGGACTTATTTCTTTTGTTGGGTATGGTCGAGTTCAGTTCGCGGTTGCCGATTCGGAAAGGACCGACAATGGCCGACAAGTCCACCGTCAAGAGTTCCACACAGTCCGCGCGCGCCCTCGAGGAGCGTCGGACGGAGAAGAGCGAGAGGGCGCTCGAGTCCACTCAGCTCATCCGAAAGAGGAAGAGCTGAAGCGAGACTGACGAACACTACTCCCCCACACCTCTTCACTGCCCGAGGCTCGATGGTGGTGCCCCGGAACTCGGTCAACAGCCCGGTCCGCCCAACCTCGAAACTAGCCGTCTCGGAAGAGATCGACTCGGAACGTGGAAATATCCACGCCTGCAATCCCTTCCGGTTCTTACTTGTCGAATGGACTCACACGACCCTGACGCGCTAGAGGGAAGCACGCAGCGGGCGTTCGGTCTACCCCGCGTGTGACCACCTGATCAGGGGCCAACTTCCGGCCTCTGGCACGCCCGTCCCGGCCCTCCGCGGCCGGGACGACTTGTTACCCAAACATTCAGGGCGAGCAGCTCAGCAGCACTGAACACAACGACATCCGCGATGGCCGTCCTCGCCAACCCATGGGGTCGGCAGCGAAGTGCCGGATGCGTCGAGAATTGATGGAACAGAAAATGAATCGTCCTGGACTCGTCACCCGTCGGCCGGACCCGGCCTCGCTGTCGTCGGGGAGACGCAGGGCACTGTTGCGGGTCATTCTGCTGCCGTTGGATATCGTCGAAAGCACCGATCCGGTCGCGGTACCCGCGGTCGTCGAGGTCGAACCGTTCCTGCCTGCCCGCATCAGCGCCGGCACCGCCGCCGGAGACGATGGACCCCGCGCACAGTTGCTGGCGTTCCGACACATCGTCGATCGCAGCAGTTCACCGGTAACCTTCGCCCTCGCAACCGGCAACCGGCGCGGACCTGACGGCCGGCACCGCCCCTATGTCGGCCCGCCGGCGACGTGTCTGTCACTGTGGAAGGTTCCCGGCAACGGACTGGTGCTGGCCTGTGAGGAACTTACCTCTAACCGCGCCGACAGCCTGATCGACCGGCACCATGACCCGCTCCGTGATGGCGGTAGCCCCGAATTCTGGTCTGCCATCGAGGCATTTCTCCGGCCCTTCGGGCTGACGGCCGACGCCAGCCCGATTGACATCTTCCCCCGGCTGGATACCCGACTGCCCAACTCCGCGGTCTATCGGCCGTTGCGGAGCCTGACGATCCACGGCCGTCACCCGACCGATCAATTCACCCTGGAAGGCCTGCTCATCGAGGTTCACACCGACGGGGTCGAAACGGTACGGCGACTGGTCGATGAACCGGGCACCACGCCCTGCGCGGAGGCCGCGCCCCGTTCCTACCCTGGACACTTGCGCTGGTACCGGGCCCCGCTGATCGACAGGGCGTCGCGTCTCGGTTCAGGGGTCGCGATTCGCGAGGACGCCAGAGCCCTCGCCGTGAACGTCGGTGCCCCTGCTACCGGTCCCGGTCGTCTCGACCGGAGCACCCGTGAGATGCTTTACTGCCTCATCGGCTGGGTTGCCCTCCGCGCACAGCACTCGGCGGACCACCGTCGCGTGCTGTCGCTTTTGCGCAGCCGCCGGCAACTGGGCGAACGCGGCGCCCTCGCGGGCCTCGGTGACATCGCGGCGGCTCGCACACGGATGGTCGAGACACGGCTTCTGCAAGCACACCCCGCCGGTGCTCACTCGGTCCCGCCCCGGATCGAATCGACACACCTGCGATCAACGCTGGTGCACCGCACCGCCGACGAGATCGCTTTCCTGCATACCGAACTCGGTAAGCTCTGTGACAGTGCTGAAAGTAGTCTGCTGCCCCACGCTATCGCCTCGGCCCGAGAACGACGGTCCACGCTCGTAGCGGTCGCGGGCGCTGGTGCGCTATTCGTGACCTCGCTCCACGCGGTCGTCGCGGCATCGCCGGAGGACGTGCAGCGCTGGGGGTTCACTGTGGCGGTCACCACCGCGTTCGGCGCTGTCGCCCTACTCCAGCTAATCGCGCGTCGACGCCCTTCCCGGACTCCGACGAAGCCGACACCGGTCGCGCCGCCACGGGCCTGGCCCGTGATGCCTGTCAGGGACCTCGAACGTCAACGGCGGGAGTCGATCTTCCCATTCGAGACGCAGGTGTGGCGTACCGCGCCGAGTCGCCGCGGCACGACGCCCACGTTGCGAGAGTGCCTCGAGGCCAACAATCTTTCCTACGGCGAACCCTCCAACTCAGCGTTTGCGGCGACAAGTCCGACATCCCGTCCAGCACCACAACGGACCCGACCTCCGACACAGGCACCGACGCACGCAGCGTCGAAGTCGACCATGAACCCTTGGGAACCTCGAACATGAGCGAACAGATGACGCAACGATCGGTCCTCGACCGCGTTGGCAGAGTCCGTTGCGATGACCCGCGGTTCGCTGTTCCCACAGGGCGACGGTCCGCGAGGAGATTGTTCATCTTCTCCGCGATCTCCGGCCGAAGCAGAGACTATCCGAGTCCTCGCATCGGGCACGGAGCCGATACACCTGCCCGTATCCGGCATCTCCGGTGACCCATCGAACCGGCACACCGGCGGGTGCCCTTCTTCACGAACCCTGCGTCCGGCCGAGCATCAGACGAGTGGATCGAAGGGCGCCGCTACCTCGGCCTCAACGTCCTCGCCGAGCCATGAGTAGAGCGCCGGAAGCAGTGGCACAGGTTCGTGTGGACCGTCTGCGTGGGGTGTTATCCGGGCTTGACGGCGACGAGACATCCGGTCGACGGCTTGACGGGCCGGAATTCGACCGCCTCGAAACCGATCCCGCACAACGCGTCAATGTAGTTTCGCACGTCGACGGCGGCGAACGGATCCGCCGCGGCACCGTCGTCGGCCGAGGGCCCGTGGCGGCGGGTGGCGACCGTCGCGAGAATCCGCACGACTGCGGTGCGGACACGATCGAGTGGGTGCATGTCGGCGAGCATGAGCCGTCCGCCCGGCCGCAGGACCCGGAACATGTGAGCCAACGCCACCTCCCGCTGATCCTCCGGTATGTGGTGCATGACGAATGTCGACGTCACCACGTCGAACGACGAATCGGGAAGGCTCAGCGCCTGCGCCGCGTCTTGACGGAAGTCACAATTGCCGCGGCGGCCTGCGTGTGCGGACGCGTAGTCGAGCATCGGACGGGACGGGTCGACGCCCACGACCCGTCCGGAGGGCCCAACCCGTTCGGCGAGAACACCGGCGAACCGTCCGGGCCCGCAACCGATGTCCAGCACGCGGTCGCCAGGACCGGTCTTGCTTTCCGTCGCGAGCGCGATGTCGAGGCGACGGCGGCGGCCGCCGAAGAAGACCGTGTTGAACAGGTTGTACCCATGGACGCGAGTGATGAGGATGCCAGGCGGTGATGTAACGGCCTTCGCGGTGAGATGATGGGCGGACCGTTGATGTTGTTCGTTAAAGGACATGTGTTCATGATTTGCCGGATAGCGTTGCAAGGCCAGAACCAAACTGCCGGGATCCGTCCGCTTCGGCACTGTTCGGCGCGAAGTGTTCGACAATGATGGGAAGGAGACGATGGTGAGGACCCCTGACCGACGTGTGCGGCGCACGAAGGGGCTTTTGCACCGAGCTCTGATCGAACTGCTGCTCGAGAAGGGGTATTCCCGAACTACCGTTCAGGACATTCTCGACCGCGCCGACGTCGGGCGGTCCACCTTCTACAGTCACTACCGCGACAAGGACGATCTGCTCGTGGTGAGCTGCACCGAGTACCTGCGCACCGCGGTGAACGAATCCGTAACACCCGATACCCCGCTGTGGGCGCCGGTGCATACGCTCCTGAAACTGGCCGAGCGGCATCGCGAGCTGTATCGGGCCCTGGTCGGCAAACGCAGTGGTGCCGTGTTGATACGCGCGACCGGGCAGATGGTCCACGACATCCTGGTTGACCATCTCCGTGGCCGACTCGCCATGGACGATGACGAGTTCGATACGACGCTGACGTTCTTGTCCTGGGGCCTGATCGGAGTTCTCGGCTCCGTCGCCGAGGAGGCCGTATCGGCGGACGACGCCGTCTCGGTCTTCGAAAGCCTGGCCGGTCGAGGACTGCACATGCGCACGCTTCCTTCTGTGATCAGTTGACCGGGGTCACTGCGGATCGCCGAGATGCTGCGGTGCAGGCCGCCGTGCACCTCGTCGTCCGCGAGAACGCGTCGGAAGTCCGGGCCCTTTTGGTGGTGGAACCGCGCAGCGCGAAAGGTGCACGTCACCCCGCGGCGCGCGCTCGACGCTACGCGGTCACCGACGCGAGGTGGCCCCGTCGGTACTCGGTGTTTCGCGGCCATCCCCCCGCAGTCGGGGCGATGCACTCGCGAGCGTGGGCATGTCGATGTTCGGAGTTCGAGATGCCCGACGAGGAGACCGTGGGTTCAACGGTCGACCCCGCCCGCACGCTCGGCACCCTGCTGCGCGGACCGGTCGATCACCACGGCCAGCCCGTCGAGCATCGGACCGAGGCCGAACTCGAACATGTCGTCGAGGTGCAGATCCCAGTCCGGATCGAGTTCGGCGACGACCGCGGAGGAACCCCGTCAGTCCGCCGCAGAAGACATCGTTGACGTCGCCGGCCACGCATGATTCCGCCGCGAGGGTTAGCATCCCAGAGCGTGACAACATTGCGCTCGATTCCGCTCACGCTTTTGCGGATTAATTACCGACTATTGCGTATCCCTTTGCAATTGATCGAAGAGGTCGCGGAATCACGCCTGGATGAGCAGGACCGGTCCAGGCTGACCTACGAGGGATTCCTTGTCCAGTGCGACCGAAGTGCCGCCACTCATCTCGGTGACACTGTCGCTGCAGAGCGCGCCGAGGAGTTGCGGCGCCATATCCTCGCCACGCAGATGACCGTCGCTTTGCAACGGCGGCGACTCGAGCAGCGACGAGCAGCAGAGGCGGCCGGCAGGACGGCGCAGTGGGAGAAACGGCAGCGACATAAGGAGCGGCTCCGCGCGGCGAAGGTGGTGCCGCTTTTTGACCCCATCGATCCCCCGTCGCCGTAACTCACTTCGCGACGATCATCGCTCGGACGTCCGGGCGATCCCCCGGCAAGTTCTCGAAGTTGGTTGCCGGTCTCGGGCGCGGTCGGGAAATCGGTGCCCGGCACGGCCGACCCGGCATCTGCTCGCCGCCGGCGCACGGCTCCGGGCCGCGACACACGTGCACCAGATCCGGCGTCCAGGCAAGGCCGGCAGTGCCCCGCAGCGCGGATTCTAGCAAGTTGCTAAGATTCGCAACAATAGAACCTACGCAGGACCGTGGGGTGCACGCGATACGGCAGGACCGGCGCCGCGGCGAGAGCGACACACCTTGCCGGTGCCGAATCGAGATCCGGAACGAGGAGGAGGCGCCATGGCCGCGAATTCGCGTCAACCGCTCTACCAGATGAAAGCGGACTTCTTCAAGACGTTGGGGCACCCGGCGCGCATCCGGGTCCTCGAACTGCTCAGCGAACGCGAGCACGCCGTCTCCGAGATGCTGCCGGAGGTGGGGATCGAGCCGGCGAATCTGTCCCAGCAGCTGGCGATCCTGCGGCGGGCGGGCCTGGTCACCGCCCGCCGGGAGGGCCTGTCGGTGTCCTACGCCCTGACCTCTCCGCGCATCGCAGAGCTGCTAGCGGTCGCGCGCGGGATCCTGACCGGGGTGGTTGCCGGTCAGGCCGAAGTGCTCGAGGACGTCTCCGAGCCTCCTGCCTTGGTGGGCGAGACCGGGGGCTGACGGGGGTTCACAAAGGCAGGACCCCCATTGCACACTCTGGTTGCGAATTTCTTGAGTGCGTACATCGTGTAGGCGATTGGCGAGGAGATTTCGCTCTCGATCGAGAAAGCGAAAAGAGAAGTCAACGGTGACGAACAATCACGGTGGTGCCAGCGGTCCGCCCGACGGCGTCGGTCCGGCTTTCGCGGGAATCAGCGTTACCGTCGTCGCAGTGCCTATCACCCGCTCGGCGACGGCCGGGGCGACGCGGACCCGTGGTGCTCGTGCTGGGGTTGGGGCACCGGGAGTGCGAATCGGTGCAGCGTGCGGTGACCGACCGCGGTAGACCTCTGAGCGGGACGCGGAGGCGATTCCGCTGCGCCGGTTGATGGTCCACAACGATGTCCTGATCGACCTCGCCGGTTGTGCTCCCGAGGGCGCGGCGCCCGGTCGCACTATCGAACATCGCCGCCGCATTCCCCTCGGCCTGCGGCAAGATCAACCTCGCCATGCTCGACCCCTGCCCGGGTGGACCGCCGAAACCATCGGCGACGACATCGCCTGGCTCCAATTCGACCGAAAAGGGCGCCTCTACGCGGTCAACCGGATCCCGAAGCAGGTCGACGTCATGCCTGCGAACAGGTAGGGCAGTCCTGCGCGGCGACCACCAGGGCCGGGTGTGCACACCCGGGCGGCAGTCGCCAAGCGGCGGCGCCGACAGCCGCCACCATTGCCCGCATGCGGTGCGGCGCAGGATCCGCCCCCGCAGGCGGTGATCGAGGTTACTCGCATCAAACAACCTTCCGTGATCATTACTTGCTAACATTAGCAATTGAAGAGAAGGCGGAAGTCCTGATCTCGCCGCAGACCACCGAGGAACGTCGATGACCGAACCACCCACCCCCACCGGTCCGGCCGACGCGGCCGCGCCCACCTCGGTACGGGCGGTGGGCGGCCTGCTGCCCCGGTGGAGTGAGTGGAAACCCGCGGTCCGCTCCCCCGGCGCGGACCTGCTCGCCGGGGTGATCGTCGCGCTGGTGGCGCTGCCGCTGGCGCTGGGGTTCGGGATCAGCTCCGGTCTCGGTGCCGCCGCCGGGCTGACCACCGCCGTGATCGCCGGCGCCGTGGCCGCCGTGTTCGGCGGGTCTCGCTTCCAGGTGACCGGCCCGACCGGGGCGATGACCGTGGTACTGGTGCCCATCGTCGGTCAGTACGGGCCGACCGGGGTGCTCGCGGTCGGTCTGATCGCCGGTGCCATCCTGCTGGTCCTGGCGTTCGCCGGAGTAGGGCGGGCAGTGCGATACATGCCGGCCCCGGTCATCGAGGGCTTCACCGCCGGCATCGCCGTCGTCATCGCCCTGCAGCAGGTCCCCGCAGCACTGGGAATCACCGGCGCCACCGGGGAGAAGGTGTGGCAGAGCGCGGCCGACGCCGTCCACACGTTCCTTCAAGCCCCCACGATCCTGACCCCGGCGACCACCCTGATCGTGGCCGCGGTCATCCTGCTCGGTGGCCGCTACCTCCCGAAGATCCCGTTCTCCCTGATCGCCGTCGCCGCCGCCACCCTTACCGCCCACCTCTTCCATCTCGACATCGCCCGCATCGGGACCATTCCGGCCGGATTCGCCGCGCCCACCCTAAGTTTCCTGCACCTCGGTGATCTGACCTCGCTGATCGCGCCGGCCCTGGCGGTCGCCGCCCTGGCGGCGCTCGAATCGCTGCTGTCCGCGACCGCCGCCGACTCGATGGCGGTCGGCGCCCGGCACAACCCGGACCGGGAACTTCTCGGGCAGGGGCTGGCGAACATCGCCGCCCCCATGTTCGGCGGCGTGCCCGCGACCGGGGCGATCGCCCGCACCGCGGTCAACGTGCGCTCCGGGGCCCGCACCCGGCTCGCAGCCCTCACCCACGCCCTCATCCTGGCCGCCATCGTCTACCTCGCCGCATCCCTGGTTGCCGAGATCCCCCTCGCCGCCCTGGCAGGGGTGCTGCTGGCCACCACGGTGCGGATGGTCGAGACCGCGTCGATCCTCGCCATCACCCGCGCCACTCGCGCCGACACCCTGGTCATGATTGCCACGTTCGGGGTCACCGTCGTCTTCGACCTCGTCACCGCCGTCGCCGTCGGCGTCGGGTTCGCCGCGATCCTCGCGTTGCGGGCGGTCGCGCAATCCGCCCGCCTCGAACAGGTTCCCCTCGACACCAACGACCATCTGGCCGAGGAACACGAGCTGCTGCGCGAGCACATCGTCGCCTATCGAATCGACGGCGCCCTGTTCTTCGCTGCCGCCCACCGGTTCCTGCTCGAACTTGCCGACGTCGCCGACGTGAAGGTGGTCATCCTGCGGATGTCCCGGGTCACCGCAATCGACGCCACCGGCGCCAGCGTCCTCAAGGACGCCATCACCAAGCTCGAACACCGGCACATCACCGTCCTGATCTCCGGCGCCAAACCCGAACACCTCCGCCCGCTCGCGGCGCTCGGGGTGTTCACCACCACCGACAGTGAGGACCGGCACCTGTTCGACACCACCCCGCGCGCGATCGCCTACGCCCGCATGCTCGTCCTGCCCGAACACCACTACACCTCCACCACGACCAAGGACTGATCGATGCCCGAGAACACCACCGACACCCCCACCCCCGCACCCACTGCGCGGGGGCGCCTCGGCTACGTCCTGGGCCGCACCCTGCCCACCGAACTGCACCCGTGGGTCATCGAGGACACCACCGGGCCCGGCGCCACCCGCCGCTACGCGACCCGCTGCCTGATCCCGCTGATCCCCATCCTCGTCGCACTCCTGCTCATCCCCGGCCCGTTAATCATCCGCACCGGAATGGTGCTGCTACTGTTCCTGCCCTTCGTGTACTTCCTGTTCGCCCTCAAGAGCATTTACCTGCGCCACCGGCTCGTCAGCCACGGCCTCGACCCCGCGCTCCTCGATGCCCACAAACAACGCCACCTCGACCAGGAACAGGCATCCTACGAATCCCGCTACCGGGCAGCCCCGTGAGCCGACAAACACACCCGGGGTGCACCCCCGGATCCTGGGGCGCACCCCATTCACTACTAACCAATTAATTGCTAATCTTCATAAGTAGAAAAAAGTGACAGTGGACTGGGGTGGGGTCATGTGCCTCCCGGATCGAGCAGCTGGGAACCGGGGCTCGGCGAAACCTCTCCCAGCTGGGCCGGCGCGCCTGTGGTGGTCGTGCCTCCTATCCATCCGGCGGTGCGCCAAGTCACCCGCAATTTCCAGCGAGGGAGGATCGTCATGCCACATTTCCGATACGTCGGCACCCAGGAGAGAATCCATCTCGGCGCCGCGACCCGGATGATCAACTACGGCGACATCGTCGCGGCGCGAACCAATCCCGATCCGCGCTACTTCGAGCTGGTGGAACCGGACCAGATCACGGAACGGTTGAGCCGTCGAACAGTGGGAGCGCCGGAACGCGAGTAATTCCGCAAGCATGAAGCTCGGGCCGACAGCAGTTCACCTTCTCCCGTGCACCCTCGTGCCCGACCCCTGTCCTCCCAGCACGTCGCATCGCGGGGCGATGCGCCGGAACCACCCATTCTCGCCGAGATCGCCGAAATCGCCGAAATCAGCCACCAACCCAACAGAAGCCAGGACCCCAGATGACGACCCGAACCATCCACGCCACCGATCTGCAGTGGCACTCACTCGCCCCCTGGATTCTCGAGTGGGAAGGCGTCGACAATCCGGAACCGACCCTGAGCGAGTGGAGCACCGAACTCGCCGCCGCGGCCACCGGGATCGACCGCCGAATCACCTGGAACCCAACCCAGAACACCGCCACCGCCCCCGAGGACGTCGACCTGCCCCAGATCGAACACACCCTGCGCGGCGCCGTACGCCGCCTCGCCCACGGCTGACCCACCGCCCACAGCGGGGTCCGATGTCGATCCCCGACCGAGGGTGAATCATGGCTCGCGGCGCGATCCGGAAGTCGTGGCACTAGGGAACACTCCCACCACGCCCGGCCGTCGGTGGCGCGATGCCCATGCGTTCGGGGACCAGGACGACGGGGCGGCGGCAGTGGTGGATCAGGTTCGAGGACACCGACTCCCCCAGCACCCGCGCGAAGACAGACACCAGCCCACCCCACGAGCTCCCGATGATGATCATCAGGGCGTCCTTCGCGTCGCCGATCGACGCCAACAGGTGCGCCGGGTTGCCCTCATGGCAGCACGCACAACTTCAGCTACGACGGACGACCCGGCCCCGGCCCAGGCTTCCGACGCGTGATTCGACACCTCCTGCGGCGCTCATGCGTGGGCGGTGGAGCGGAGTGGGGTCGGATAATGGCCAGTGGCCCCCGCGAAAGAGTCCATGGCCGAGCGGTGCGTGTCACGACGTTGCGCGCCGGTCAGCGCTCCGGTTCGACACCAAACGTCAGCCGGCGACCACTGATCTCCCTGGGCGTGATCTCGACATAGTTGAACTTGGGTGTCGGTATCCACGAATGCAGTGGCAGCTCGTCGGCCGCGGCGATCTCGGCGGATGTTTGCAGACGCCGCGCAGTTCCATGCACAACAACACTCCACCCCGAACCCTCGGCCACGTGATCGACTTCGAACGCGACCTGCTGATGGATGGTGAGCTCGACTAGTTTAGTGCCCTCTGCGGTCCTGAAGAGCAATTTACCTTGATGCGCCACATAATTGACGGGGAAGATATCGACGCGGTCGGATACGCTCACGACGAGGCGACCCAATTCCTCGCTTCCGAGCAAATCCCAACTCTCTTCCGCCGACAATTCCGTGACAGGTCCGTCAGAGTTGTCGCTCTCGAGATTGGTCATGTCTGATGATTACACCCGTTCCGCGATGTTGTCACAGGTATGCCGACCGTTGCACCGCCGATCGCGGGGATCGAGCATGATCGGCACGGGGTCGAGACGTCCACCGCCACTACCAAGTGATGACGTCGGGTCCTCACGCAAACGAGCCCTTCGGTCTCAGGTCGGGGCCGTACCTGCGCAGCCTGTACCTGACGGACATTCGGTTGGCGATCGTGTGTGACCACTACTCGCCGCACCTGACCACGCGCAAATATCGTCGGGTTTCGGACTGGGCGGTGGCGTTAGGGATCAAGATCGTTCACGGCGGGTCGGCTACCCGGCACCCCACAGGTCACCGACGCCCCACGTGCCCGCGCATCGCGACCGAGCTGAGGGAGTGAACCACAAGCGGGTCGAACAGGTGATGCGCGAGAACTGGATCGCCGGGGTGCATCTGCGTGCGCGCGGATCGATAACGATGAGCCGCCGGCAAGAGCCGCAAGGACCGGTCAAGCACACCTTCCTACTCGGACGGCGAATGTCGCACGTTCGAGAAGGGAGTTTGCCAAATAGTCGGGTCGGCGACCGGGAACCGACGACCGGTGACGAGGGTGGGAACGAGCCGGATGAACAGGTTTTTCGCCCCGGCCTGCCACGGAAAGAGCGGCAAAGACACCGTGTCGATCAATTCATCGATCTCACGGATACCCTCGCCGCGGCCCTTGATCACCACGCTCCACGCCTCGTTCGACGATGCGTCGTAGCCGTCGACTTCCAGGGCAACCGGCACGTCTGACACCGCAGCGGACACCTTGGTGCCTCGCCCGGAGCGGAATACGAGGGTCCCGTGATCGACTGCGTAGTTGAGAGGAAAGATATCCGGATGGTCGTCCACCCAGACTGCGAGACGGCCGACACCCGCGGTGCGGAGCAGCGCCCAGCATTCGTGAGTAGCAAGTTCTCGGACTTCCGGCTCATCGCTTCCCATTTGCCTTCGCTTCCTGTCGTGACATCAGATCCGGTGCGGTTCGTCTATATCTGGCTCACCGAAATCATCGTCGCTGTCTCGCGTCCACGGGAGGCATCTCACCGAATCCGCTGGTCGGATACGGGAGTGGACGGCGGCGCTACACACCTGCCAACCGGGTGGCGTGTGCACGGGATCTGCCTCGGTGCCGCGCTCGGGCATAGAAGATCACCCGAGATCGGTTACCGGAATCGTCCGCGGCGAACCTGCCCGGGCTTACCACCGTGTCACTGAAAAACCGCGTCGGTGATCTGCGCGCGGAAGAACTCGGTCTGTGCCGCGGTGTCGGTCGCCCACCGCGCGCGAAATCGGATGGGGATCGTGATGCCGGCAAAGGAGTCCTCGGCGTCGATGGAGACGGCGAATGGATAGCGGTCGAACCGGTTGCCGTCGGGGTTTCCCCATCGTTGCATACGCACCTGACGCAGGGTCCCGTCGTCGGCGAGGTCGAGGTGCACGGTGTCCTCGTATCCAGCCACGGCCCAGCGGGCGTGGGCGGTCGCGCCGTCACCGCCGTCGATCCACTGGGCGGCGGCGAAGGCTGTGGGTACGAAGATGCTTTCGCCGGCGAGCCGACCGGCCACGCTTTCGGTGACATCGGGGCCATGGGCGGAGACCATCGGAAGAATGTCGGCGAGTCGCCACCGCATCTCGCCGCGGCCGTCGGTGAAGCGGTCATACCCGAGGACGGGCAGCCCGGCGACCTTGGCCGTGGCCGCCCAGATGAATCCGACCCCGGGGGTGAGGAGTTCGGTGGCGGTGAACGGACGCCAGGCCCCGAGCCGGATCTGCCCCTGCATCGTCAACCGCACCGAGCGGGCCAGCGGTGTTCCCGCCGCGACGGAGTGGCTGATCCAGCGGCGGGCGGCCGCCGGCAGATTCTCGATCAGCTCGGGGTTATACCGCTGCCCGCTGCCGTGCAGAGAATCCAGGGCATGCCAGTGCTCGCGGATGCGGCGGGCCGAGCGGGGAACGGTCCGGGCCATTGGGTCTCCTTGCGGGTCCTGGTCAGTGGCGGTGGGCGCTGGTATCGCGGCGTGGGGCACGAAGCTGCGGGGCGTACCGCACAACCGCCCAGACCGCGGCGGCGATCAATCCGGCGTTGACGACGATCAAGGTGAGATCGGTGGCGGCGCGGCTGATGGAGACGATATCGACCATTCCGTGGAAGACGGCGATGACCAGGATGCTTCCGGCGGCGCTGTTGAACAGGAACGTCGTCAGGTAGGCACCGAACAGGATGCTCGCGATCCACCCGGGGATCATCAACAAAGGAAGTGACTGCAGCCCGGAGGGGTAGAGGAACAGCGGCAGATGCCATCCGGCCCAGAACAGCGCGAAGATCGTCGTCGCCGCATACGAGGACCGTCCCGCCGTTTCCAAGCTCGGGATCGCATATCCGCGCCATCCGGTTTCCTCACCGAAACCGAAGAAGAGAATTTCTATGGGGATCAGTGCCCACCCCACGTCTGCGAATTCCTTGGATCCCAGAAACACCGTCCAGTCGACCGGGGTGCCGGTCAGCGTGGACACTGCGGTCCCCGCCAGAAACAGGGTCATGGGGAAGGCGATGGCGACACCCCACCAGCGAGCGCGAACCCGCCACCGGGTCATTCGACGCAATAGGTCCTGCACTCCGGTGCGGCCGTCGTCGCGGTAGCGCAGCGCGAACGCCGCCGCCAGTGGTCCGAGACTGCCCAGGTAGTGCAAGTACTGCCACCGTGTCGGTGCCAGTACCATCGGCAGCCATGCCGCCCACGTCAGCGTGTAGGCCAGCAGGAAGAAGAGTATCGTGCGGCGCGGAAGAGGTTGCCTCACAACGCGAGTGTACAAACCGAGTCGAAGTGGGAGCCCGGGGACGCCGCGGTACGGGTGCCTGGAAGATGTCACCGCGCACATCCCGGCCACCAGTCGGTAACTTCTTCGAGCTGAAGATCGGGTACGCCGAGCCTGAACACATCGGCAAGCTCAACTTCTACGTCAACGCCGTCGACGACCTGCTCCGCAAACCCGAACACGGACACGGCACCACCATCGGGATCCTCCTCGCCGCCGACCGGGACGACATCGTCGTCGCGTACGCCCTCCGCGGTCTCGACTCGCCGCTCGCGGTCAGCACCTACACCACACACCGGTCCCTGCCCGCCGATGTCCGGCCCGCTCGTCCGACAGCAGCCGACCTCGCCGACACGATCCGGGACGTGCGCCACCCCACAACTCAAACCCTCCCATCGCGGTAGCCCATCAACCGACGACTGAGCCCACACCGCGCGCAATGCCAGGGACGCGGTTACAGTCGTCGGGAGTATCCGATGCGATCGGTCCTAACTCATACTTCGCCATGTCCGCCGGGTGCATCAGCGTCCGCCGGCGGGGCCGGGATAGGGCTCCCTGCCGCCATCTACCCTCCGCGACCCGGCCCTTGGGTCCATCGCTGCGAATCGTCCGGCGATGCGCCTCGGGAACCGTTCCCTCACTCACCCCACCGTCAGGTCGCGATACCGCCGAGCGAAGTCTCCGTCACACACCGCACGACACTGCACTATTCGCAGCTGGTCGATTACTGCACATCTCTCGCCGGACGACGGCGCGATCAAACCGGAAGGGCGAGTCGCGGGGAAGGTCATCAGAATGTCCCCACACAGGGGTTCGGCCGGGAATGCTTCTGCATTCTCGGCCGGATCTCTGCTTCTCGAGTTTTCTCTGCTCACAGATACTTTTCCTCGATCCGCATCACCGACTATACGCATGAGTGATCCACATCACAATATGAAACGTGCGAAGGAGGTCTCCGCCGGACCCCCACCGGAACAACCGCTCAGGGCGAGTGCCCGACATGTCGTGGGCGCCGAGACGTACCGCCGCTGGTCACGTCAGCTGGCCACATCGTGCTGCTCACGGAGATACGCAGCCCGCTCCGACTCGGACATCCCGCCCCAAATCCCGAACGTTTCCGCCGAGACCAAGGCATGCTCGCGGCACTCGCTCAGGACAGGACAGCGCCGGCACAGCGCCTTGGCGCGGGCCTCCCTATGGGCACGGGCCCCACCGCGTTCACCGTCGGGGTGGAAGAAGACGGCCGAATCGACTCCGCGGCACAGGCCCTCCAACTGCCAGTCCCATACATCCACGATCGGCGCGAGACGGTGATGATGTGCAGGCGGCATGACGGACTCCTCAAACTTCGCGCTCGGTATCGAGCGGACCGACTTCGTCCCCGTCCTGTACCCCCGTCGCTGTGCACAGAAACAGCGCCGCCCGGCCACGGCGGGACGCCGCAGCGACCGGCCGGCTTCGCAGAAGACCCCCGAGAGGCCGGTGTCTGCGCCTCACCCGGGAGTGCCGGGCCGGATGGGCGGCTCGAGGACGAGCGACCGCAGGAACGCGGCGGCCCCCGCATCGACCGGGTGCGGCACCCAGCCATGGGGGGAGTTGACCTGATGCTCCTCGCGCGGACCCCACTCCAGGTTGTAGAGGATCGGCACGTTGGTCGGCGCCCAGGTGGAATAGAAGTCGTCCTGCTCGAACAGGTGAACCTTCCACTGATGCCACTTCGCCGCGTGCAACCGGTCGCCCTGCAGACACAGAACCAGATCACGGCCCGAGTCCTCGTCCGCACCCGGCAAGAACCCCGACATGTCCATCCCGTCGATATGCCGGTCCCCCGGACCACACCACCCCCGGCGGTCACCAGGGTGGTGAAGAAATCGACCTCGTGAACCAATTCGTTGCTGACCCGTGCGACGGGCACCCTCCCGGGCCAGCGGACCAGGCACGGTGCCCGAGTCGAGCCCCCGAGCGCGGTGAACAACCCGCCCCGCCAGGGCCCGGAGAAACCGTGCCATCGACCGCCGACCGGATCCGGGTCGATCGCCGGCAGGCGATTGGTGGTGTCGGCGCCATTGTCGGAGGCCCAGACGACGATCGTGGTCTCGGCGACGTCCAGCTCGTCGAGCTTGTCGATAATCGTGCCGTGTCGACCCGGCATACGGGGCGGCTGTCACCGCGACGACGACCTGCAGTGTGGCACTTATCGTCGACTCCCGTGAAGAGCTCGACCGTGCAGCTACCCGGATCGACTACCCCGGTCGCGCGCACTCAATCGACTGCAGCGAAGGTGAGAGGGTGTGTGCCCGTGGACCGGCAGAGGAGGTCCACGGCCCTGGTCACGCTACCGGGGCGGCCGCAGCGCGCCTTCCACCGCGGACTGCGGATACCGGAATCGTCAACCTTGCCCCTCCGGCTTCTGCGTCACCACGAAGTCATATGCGGCGAGCGGTCCGAGCAGCTTCATCTCCACCCGGCCGTCCCAGTTCTCGGCGAGTTGCCCCACGGCCTTTTCGAGCTCTTCCTGACGCTCGAC
>NZ_JBHURF010000055.1:0-31272 GCF_042674125.1 Rhodococcus sp. NPDC056960
GGCACCACCACACCGACAATGGGCGCCTATCAGGTCGTGTGGGCCATTTCCGCAGTCGCCAGCCTGCTGATCGTTCCACTCATCCTGGTCAGGACGGGCCACATCACGATCGGAGAGACACAGCAGTGAATTTGGGCGCCGGTCCTGCGGGTGCTGACTCCTCTGCACCGGCGAACCACAGCACCAAGGCCGTGTTCGACGACGCCGCACTACCCTACGGCGCCGCGTCAGTGGCCGATATGGCTTGGGAGCGTGTGCAACTCGGCTGACTGCCGAAGAATGTAAACGGGATATGCCCGATGGCGATGTCAGATTAGGTACCAGCGGTCGTTGCAGCGCCGATCTTCGCCGGTGTTGCAACGACCCTGGCGCATCGGGAAGTAGTGCCGCACAGCGCCGAACTACATGTAAGCAGGCTGAAAATGGTGGTTCAACACCGCGCGAATGTCCCACTCCCTCAGCTGAGACGCACCCGATGAGGGAGGCACTGCTGATACACGTATAGTCCCTGCCTTCCTACCAGCCCAGGCTCCGAGTTCAATGGAGTTCGGCCGCTGAGCAGTGGCGCCAATTTTCACGGCCGACGATTGTTGTGGGGTCGTGCTCGATAGAAAGCTCGTCAAGTGACTTCACCCGTAGAGACAACTACACGTGGACCGGGGGCCGCCTTTTCAGTTTGTGTTGCCGCCGCCATGCTGGCCATCTTGGATCTGTCCAAGGTGAACGTCGCTCTCCCATCCATCGAGGCTTCGCTCGATGGGAGCCCGACCGAGCTGCAACTCGTCGTCTCGGGATACGCCCTCGCCTTCGGGATCGCTTTGGTACCTTCTGGTCGTCTGGGCGATATGGGTTCACGCAAACTCATGCTCCTGTTGGGCGTCGCATTGTTTTCTGGTGCCAGTCTGATCGGTGCGCTCGCCCCGACACCGGAGATCCTGCTGATCGGTCGCGGTCTGCAGGGCGTTGGTGCCGGCATGCTGATGCCCCAGTCGATCGGGCTCATCCAGCAACTCTTTCAGGGCCCAGCGCGTGGCCGCGCATTCGGAGTGTTCGGTGCAGCCGTCGGAATCTCAACCGCGTTCGGCCCTCCGCTCGGCGGTCTCCTGATCGCCGCCGGCGGACCGGACAACGGATGGCGATGGCTGTTCGCGATGAATATTCCGCTCGGGATCGCGATCCTCGTACTTGCCTGGCGCATCCTCCCCTCTCACCAAGCCAGGGATACTTCGCGGCGTTATTCGCTCGACCCAGTTGGAATCGCACTGATCGCCGTCGCCACGGTCGCCTTGTTGATACCGTTCGTGACTACCACAGGTCGCGAGGGCGACAACCCGGCGCGTTGGCTCTGGTTGACCCTGTGCGTCCTCGCCCTCGGTGCATTCGTGGCGTGGGAGCGACGCTATGAAGGTCGGGGAAAGACTCCGGTGATCAACCTCGGGCTGCTCCGCGTCAAGTCCTACCGTCACGGATTGATCATCGTGTCGAGCTGGTTCGCCGGGCTGCCCGCACTTCTGCTGTTGGTCACACTGTTCTTGCAGCAAGGACTCGGGCTGTCGGCGATGATGGCGGGGCTGAGCAGCATCCCGTTCGCGCTCACATCAGCGTTGTCGGCCTGGTACGCAGGCAGGCGCGTGGAGCGTTACGGACGACAACTCATCATCATCGGGTTCGGTCTCGCCCTTGCCGGGCTTATCGCGACGATCGCGGTGGCGGAGTTCGTTCCTCGATCGATCGTGCCCTGGGCGATTGTCGCTACGCTGACCCTGATAGGTGCCGGGGGTGGCTTGGTCATGTCCCCGAATCAGACACTTACTCTCTCCGAAGTGCCTGTCGCTCAGGGAGGTGTGGCAGGCTCAGTGACGCAACTCGGCCAGCGTGTCGGCACAGCCGTCGGTGTCGCGGTCGCCTCGTCAGCCTTCTACGCTGCCCTCAACATCGACGACGTACCTACCCTCGAGACGTACGAGAAGGCGTTCGGCCTCGGATTGCTCGCCAGCGCAGGATTCGTGGTAATCGCCCTGATCACAGCCCTCCGTGCATGGTCTGCCCACCGCGGCGCTTCTCGTCGACAGCAGACAGCAGACACCATCTCGGAAGGTATCCGCGTATAAATGCACAACCCCGGCGACGTTCGAATTTGGTTTCAGATGCGAGCACTTCACCAAGTCGACGATGTAGTAGAAGCCGTCTTCGTCGACGCGGACGAGGTCGCCGGTGTGGAACCAGCTGTCGCGCAACACTTCCGCGGTGACCTCGCGGCGCTCGCCGAGATGGGCGCGGACGGCTGACCCGTTGCGCACAGCCCACCGCTACGGCGCCGAGAGGAAGGACGTGACCGCCGGGGCGAGGCTTTTCGGATCGGTGATGATGTCGACGTGGCCGCCGGGGTGGACGAGCAAGGTCGCGTGTGGCAGAAGCGTGTTCAGGATGTGCGCGTTGAGGAGCGGGATGATGGGGTCGTCGCTGCCCGCGACGATCAGCGTGCGTTGCCGCACGAGGGGCAGCACCGGCAGGCTGGTCCACATCGCACCCGCGAGAAGCTGGTGGACGTAGCCGATCCGCGAACCGGCGTGCGCCTGTTTCCGGAACACTCGCGCCACGTCGTCTCCGCCCCGTCGGGCGGCGCCGCCGTACAGGTCGCCGGCGACGGCCGACGCGTAGTCGGGGTCGGTGAACCGCTTCGGGGTCAGCATCTTCGAGAGCACCCGCGGATGACCCGGAATCATGAGGGCGCCGGTGCCGGTGGCGACGAGGACGAGGCGCCGGCACCGGCGCGGATTCTGCAGGGCGAACTGCTGCGCGAGCGATCCGCCCCACGACAACCCGAGGACGTCGACGGCGCCGACCCCGATCTCGTCGAGCAATCGGTTCAGGCCGCAGGCGAGCGCCGGGATCGCATACGGAACCGGGGAGGCAGCCGAGCCCCCGGTGCCCGGGACGTCGAAGCTGATGATCGTCGCGGCCGGATCCAATGCGGCGACCAGCGGTTCGAGTACTTCCAGGCCGGCCCCGATGCCGTTGCACAGCACCAGCGGCACCCCGGTACCGGTGCGGATCCGCACCCGGATCCGCAACCCGCACACCGGAACGACCCTGTCCTCGAACCCGTCGCGGCCGCCGAACAATTCGGTCACGGTCACGTGTATAGCACCACGACGTCGGCGATGCACACCGGTCGGGTGCCGCCGTCGATCTCGTAGATCACACGAAACACGACCTCGATGCCGGCGGGCTTCTGCTGGGCCGCGGTGACGGATACGGTGGCGCGCGCCGCGGAGCCGACGGGCACGGGCGCCGGGAACCGCACCTTGTTCAGTCCGTAGTTGAGGGCGGCGTCGATTCCGTCGACGGTGAGTACCTCGGCGAGGATGCTCGGTACCAGCGACAGGGTCAGGTAGCCGTGCGCGATGGTGCGGCCGAAGGGGCCGGACGCGGCGCGGTCCGGGTCGGTGTGGATCCACTGGTGGTCCCCGGTCGCGTCGGCGAACAGGTCGACTTGGTCCTGCAGGATCTTGAATGTGCCGGTGGTGCCGATGGTCTGTCCGGCCAGCGCGAGAAGTTCGGTGGGCTGGGTGAGGTGCATAGTCATGGTGTTCCTGTGATCGTGGCGAGGGGGTCAGCTGTGGTGGACGTAGGTGCCGGGGGCGGGGGCGACGGGCGGGAATTGCCGTGCCCCGAGGGTGTGGGGTGCGTCGACGTCGGGTCCGCTGCGTTCGGCCAGCCAGCGGCCGTAGTCGGGCCACCACGAGTCGGTCGCGGTCTCCGCCGCGGTCAGCCACTCGTCCGGTGACTGCGAGTCGGGCCGACCGAATCGGAAGGACGCCCGCGGATTGCCCGGCGGGTTCACGAGTGAGGCGATGTGACCGTTCGACGACAGCACGAAGCGGGAGTCCTTGCTGCCGAGCAGGCGAGCGCTCCGGTAGGTGGACTGCCACGGGCAGAGGTGGTCCGCGGAACCGCCGACGACGTACGCGTCGGCGGTGACGGTGGTCAGGTCGACGGGCGTGCCGAGCATGGTCGCCGCGCCCGGTGTCGTCAGGGCGTTGCGCAGGCCGAGCAGGACGAGGTCGCGGTGTAGTGCCGCCGCCATGCGGGTCGTGTCCGAGTTCCAGAACAGTACGTCGAAGGCGGCCGGCGACCGTCCCTGCACGTAGTTGTTCACCCAGTACCGCCACACCAGGTCGGTCGGACGCAGCCAGGCGAACATCTCGGCGAGGGTGCGCCCGTCGAGGTATCCCCGGGCGGCCGAGTCACGGAGCGCGGCTGCGGCGGCACGCTCGCTCATCATTGCCGCCGCGGTACCGGCCCGGGTCTGGTCGAGGACGGTGACGGCGAGGGTGAGGCCGGCGATGCGGTCGCCCTCGCCGATGTCGGTGAGGTGCGCGGCGACCATTGCCGCGAGGATCCCGCCCGAGCAGGTGCCGAGGAGGTGCGCGCTGTCGGTCCCGGCGACGCACTGCACCGCGTCGAGCGCCTCCACGATCGCCGCACCATAGGTGTCGGCATCCCAGTCCCGGTGCCGAGCGTGGGGGTTGCGCCAGGAGATCGCGAAGACCTGCTGGCCCTGCTGCAGCAGGTACTCGATCAGGCTGCGGCCCGGAGCGATGTCGAGAATGTAGTACTTGTTGATGACGGGCGGGACGATCAACAGCGGTGTGGCGTGGACCTTTTCCGTCTGCGGCGTGTAGTGGATCAGTTCGAAGGCGCGGGTTTGCAGCACCACGGCACCCTGTGTCGCCGCCACGTCCTCCCCGACGGTGAACGCGTCAGGTTCGACCATGGCGGGCACGCGAGGTCTCGACCGCAGGTCGCGGACGAGCGCGCGGACGCCGCGTGCTGCGCTGAGGCCGCCCGTGTCCACCATTGCTTTCCAGCCCAGCGGGCTGAGGAGGGGATTGTTGGTGGGGGACAGGCCTTCGACGAGGTTGTCGAGGACGAAGCGCATCCGCTCGTGGTCTCGCCAGTCGAGTTCGGCGTCGTCGAGGAGGGCGGCGGCGGTGTGCGACGTGGCGAGGTACGCCTGCATCGCCCGGCGCAGGGCCGGATTCTGCTGCCACCCGGCGTCGCCGAAGCGCTTGTCCGCCTTCGCGGGCGAACGGTCGGAGCTGCCGAGGGCAATGGCGCCGAGTTCGCGGGCGAGGGCGCCGCCGCGCCGCGCAACGGTACCCGGGCGGGCGGCGAGGCTGCGCCCGAGGCGGGCCCACGAGCTGTCGGGGAGCATGCGCGCCGCGACATCGCGGGTTCCGCTGGTGAGGAGGAGGTCGAGGGGAGCGGTGAGCTCATCGGGCACGGTCGGGAGGGAAGTGGTGCTCACGCTGGTGCTTTCGGTGTCAGAGTGCGGCCGGGGCGCGGCCGAGTTCGCGTTTGAGGATCTTGCCGGTGGCGGTCATCGGCAGGGAGTCGACGAATTCGACGGTGCGGGGGTATTTGTAGCTCGCCATCTGCTGCTTGGACCAGGCGATCAGCTCGTCGGCGGTGATCTGTGCACCCGCCTCGAGGATGATGTACGCCTTGACCTCCTCGCCGTGGCTGTCGTCGGGGACCCCGACGACGGCGGCGAGGGAGACGGCGTCGTGTGTGAGGAGGACCTCCTCGACCTCGCGGGGGTAGACGTTGAAACCGCCGCGCACGATGAGTTCCTTGGCGCGGTCGACGATGTAATAGAAGCCGTCGTCGTCGACGCGGGCGAGGTCGCCGGTGCGGAACCAGCCGTCGCGCAACACTTCCGCGGTGGCCTCGGGGCGGTTGTAGTAGCCCTTCATGATGTTGTGGCCGCGCAGTGCGATCTCACCGATCCGGTCGGTGCCGGTGACGGTGTTCCACTCCTTGTCGACGAGGCGCGCCTGGATGCCCCAGACGGGAACGCCGATCGATCCGGGCCGGGGCTCGAGGGCGGGATCGCTGAACGTCGCGAGTGGCGACGTCTCGGACAGGCCGTAGCCCTCGAGGATCTGCACGCCGAACCGGTCGGCGAACCGAGTGAGGATCTCCACCGGCAGCGCGGCGCCGCCGGAGATGGCGCGGCGCATGTTCCGTGCGATGCGGTCGATGTCGACGGGGTGCTCGTCGAGGGCGCCGAGCAGTCCCCAGTACATGGTGGGCACCCCGGCGAAGACGGTGACGTCCTCCCGCTCGATGAGGTCGAGTGCGGCGCGGGCCTCGAACCGGGGCAGCAGCACGAGGGTTGCACCCACCGAGATGCCGGCATTGAGGGTGACGGTCTGGCCGAAGGAATGGAACAGCGGCAGGGTCACCAGGTACCGGTCCTGGGTCGCGGGAGTGCTGTCGAACAGCCGGTTCGCGGTCAGCGCGTTGAGCGCCATGTTGGCGTGGGTGAGTTCGGCGCCCTTGGGTTTTCCGGTGGTGCCGCTCGTGTAGAGGATGACGGCGGTGTCGCCGGGTTCGCGGACCACGGCGTCGAAGTGACCGTCGTGCCGTGCGAGGGCGTCGGTGAGAGTCCCGACGCCGTCGATCATGGCGGGGGCGGCCGGGTCGGTGGTGATGCGGAAAAGGGCGCGGCAGCGCGGACTCTGCGCGAAGCCGGACAGTCCGTACTCGCCCATCGGCAGGTCGGGCGTGCCCTCGTAGCAGAAGTAGGCCTTGGCATCGGAATCGTCGAGGTGATATGCGATCTCGCGATCCTTGAGCAGAACGTTGAGCGGTACGACCACCGCCCCTGCTTTGAGGATTCCGTAGTAGACGACGGGGAACTGCGGAATGTTGGGACACGACAGCGCAATCTTGTCGCCGGGTTCGATGCCCGCCGACACCAGCAGGTTCGCGACCCGGTTCGACTGGGCGTCGAGTTCGGCGTAGGTCATCCGCTGGTCACCGAGCACCAGGGCGACGCGGTCGGGGAATCGTCGGGCGGAGTCTTCGAGGAGTACGGAGAGGTTGAGCACCGGGGAGCTTTCTCGTCGGGGAACGGTGGGGTGGCGCTACGCGAACGACGCGGCGGTGGTGGCAGTCGAGTTGATCAGCTCGCGGAGCAGTTCCTCGGCGTACGGCCAGTACCCGTAGCCGGCGGCGGGGTTGAGGTGGCCGACGGCGCCGAGGTCGACGAGCTTGCTGCCCCATGACTCGGCCATCCCGGCGACCCGCCGGAACCGGGCCAGCGGGTCGTCGGTGCTGGCGGCCACGATGCTGGGAAACGGGAGCCTGCGCCGCGGGACGGGGGTCCATCCGCCCTGCTCGAGGTCCACCGGTGTGGGGTAGCCCGCGGGCAGCGGTTCCTCGAGATCCGGTGGGGTGGCGAGCAATGCGCCCTGAATCGGGCGCATGGACTGCTGCGCCCAGTGGACGGTGATCGCCACTCCCGCACTGTGCGCGACGAGCACCACCGGGCCGTCGATGCCGGTGACGACGTCGTCGAGTGCGGCGATCCGGGCGGCGAGACTGAGTTTGTCCCGCTCGAGCGGCGGCACCGTCCGCACGGCGTCGAGTCGCTCCGCGAGCAACGTCTGCCAATGGTCGGCGACGTGATCGCGCAGCCCGGGCACGATCACCACGGTCGGTTCGGGGGAGGTGGTCACGGTCGGCTCCAATTTCTTATGAGATGGCGGTGAGGGCGGCGAGCTTGCGGCGTCCGGCCGGGTAGGCGCGTTTGCCGAGAATGAGGGCGACGATCGCAACGACGTAGATCAGGGGCGCGATCTGTAGGGCGGTGACGAGGCCGAAGCGGTCGGCGAGCAGCCCGACCACGAACGGGCCGAGGGCCAGTCCGAGAAGGTTGTTGGCGAGTGTGAGGGTGCCGAACGCCGAGGCGCGCACCGACGAGTGGGTGAGGTTCGCGACCATCGCGGCGATCGGGCCGGACGAGCCGGCGGAGAAGAAGGCACCGATACCGATCAGGATCAGCTGGGCGGATCCGGACGGCATCTGGAAACCGGCACCGAGGAACACGAGCGAGAGCACCCCGTACACGACGGCTGTCGTCCATTTCTTCGCAGGATCGTGCCTGCTGACACGGTCGGTGATGATGCCGCACACCACCATGCCGCTGCCGACGGCGAGGACGAAGATCGACGCCATCGCACCGGCCTTGTCGGGGGCGAGGCCGTACGACCGGTTGAAGAAACTCGGCAGCCACGCCAGCAGGACACCTGCGGTGAACATCTGCAGACCGCCACCGACGTATGCCAGCAGGACGGCGGGTGTGGTGAAGAGGCTCGAGAGCGGTGCCCGGAAACCGGCGGGGTCGTCGTGGACGGCGGCTTCCGTCAGTTTCTTTTCGGACACCAGGACACGGAACAGGGCGACGAGGATGAGACCGAAGACGGCCATCGCGGCGAACGACCAGCGCCAGCCGAGGTTGACGGCGATGACGCCGCCGAGTGCGACACCGATCACGGAACCGAACGATCCGCCGCCCATGAAGGCGCCACTGAGCGCGGAGTGAACACGCGGGGCGAACACGCTGAGCACCACTGCGATGCCGACACTGCCGTAGGCGGCTTCGCCGACACCGACGAGGAATCGGGCGCCGAGCATCTGCTCGTAGTTGGTGGCGAGCGCACAGAGCAGGGTGGCGGCGCTCCACAGGACGGCCATGAGAAGCAGGCTCTTGACCCGGCCCCACCGGTCGGCCAGCAGCGACAGCGGGAGGGTCAGCAGTCCGACCATCAGTGCGACGATGCTGCTGAGCGACGCCAGCTGTGAATCGGACAGCGCCCATTCGGTTTTGAGGAGGGGGAAGACGGCGCTGAGGACCTGCCGGGACATGTAGTCCGACAGCAGCAGGCCGAAAGTGAGCGCGAAGACGATCCAGGGATACATCCGGGACCGTCGGGTGGGTGCAGTAGTGGTCTCGACGACCGCGTCCGCGGTGGTGGTGGGCAGTCCCATGAGGGCCTCCTATGGCCGACAGGAGTGATAAAGGAGTGCGGGGAGGGAGCCGGGCGTGCTCACCAGGAGCAGCGAATCGTCCGGCTCCCTCCCCGGTCGTGACCGAAATCCCCCCGGGTGCGGGAACTCAGGCGTGCTGGGTGAAGCCCACCTGGCCGGGACGGCGGTTGGGTGCGTAACCGAGCTTGGCGAGGGTCTCGTCGGCATCGGCGTAGGTCTGACCGATCCGGTAGATGTCGCGGGCCTCCTTACCGGTGGCCACCTCACGGCCCAGTTCCCCGGCGACCCGGACCAATTGCTCGACCTGCGCGACGGACGTCATCTTCTCGCCCTTGCGGCCCCAGATCGTGTCCTCGTTGCCGCACCGCGGGTGCAGGCCCATCGCGATCGCCATCGCGTTGACCGGTAGCACGCTGCGCATGAGGGTCTCGAGGGTCAGGCACGCGCCGTCCGGGACCCGCTGGACGAAGTTCATGATGTTGTACGGGTTCGGGCCGTCGAAGCCGCCGCCGATACCCACCCAGGTCAGGTTCAGCGGACCGGTGTAGACGCCGCGGCGGATGAGCCGTTCGACGGTCTCGAGCTGGGGGATGCTCGACAGCTGGAAGTGCGGCTGAATGCCGGCCGCCTGCAGGCGACGCAGATGCTCCTCGACCCACGCCGGGCCGGCCGGGACCGTCATCTCCCGGTACGCCTCGGCGAGTTCGGGCCGCTGCATCGAGGTGCCGGCGATGTCGTCGGCGGTCATCAGTTCCATGATGTTCATCTGCGAGGTGTTGATCGCGATGGTCACCTGGTCCGGTGCCGGGTCGAGGTCGGCGAGCATGTGCCGGGTGTCGTCGGAGAGCCACTTCGCGTCCGAGCCTTCACCTTCCGGCGCGAACGAGATGGAACCGCCGACCTGCAGGATCATGTCCGGAACCGCTTGCCGCAGTCCGGCGAGCAGTTCGTTGAACTTGGAGAGCCGCTTGGAGCCCTTGCCGTCGAGTTCGCGGACGTGGATGTGCAGCACCGTGGCGCCGGCCTCGTAGCAGTCGACCGCCTTCTGGACGTGCTCGTCCATCGTCAGCGGCAGGTCCTCACGGAAGTCGTCCGGCTCCCATTCGGGACCGTACGGGGCACAAGTGATGACCAGCTTCTCCTGGTTTTCGGGGAAGAGGGCGTCGTCGTGGAAATGCATGGAATTACTCCTGTCGGGTGGGGTGGTCAGAAGGGGCGGTCGCCGATGATCCCGGCGCGTTCCATCTTGCGAACGGCGGGCCAGTAGTCCTGTACCGCATAGTGTTGCGTCGAACGGTTGTCCCAGATGGCGACGCTGTTCGGGGTCCAGCGCCAGCGCACCTGGTATTCGGGAATGGCGGCCTGGCTGATCAGGTAGTTGAGCAGGTTGCTGCTGCCGGGCGCGTAGTCGATGCCGTACCGGATGTTGTCGGGGGTGTGGTAGTTGACGAAGTGCGTCGCGAAAGCGTTGACGAAGAGGATCTTTTCGCCGGTTTCCGGGTGCGTGCGCACCACGGGGTGTTCGGCGTCGGGGAAACGATCGTGCAGGGCGTGCCGCTGCTCCTGCGTCTGGGCGGCGCCGAACGAGGCCTCGATGCTGTGCCGGGCGCGGAGTCCGTCGATCTGCTTCTTCACCTGGTCGGGCAGTTTGGCGTACGCCTCGGCCATGTTCACCCAGATCGTGTCGCCGCCGACCGGGGGCGTCTCGACGGCCCGGAGCACGCACCCCATGGGCGGGTTGTCGCGCCAGGTGGCGTCGCAGTGGAAGGCGTTCTCGTAGTGCTCGGCCGGGCTGTCGAGGTCCTTGTAGATCCGCACCAGCCCGGGATGGTCGGGGTCGCTGCCCGCGACGGGATGATCCTCGAGCGGCCCGAAGCGCTCGGCGAGCGCCACGTGCTCGGCGCGGCTCATGTCCTGGTCACGGAAGAACAGAACTTTGTATTCGAGGAGCAGCTCCCGGAGTTCGGCGAACAGGGCGTCGTCGAGGGAGACGTCGCCGAGGTTCACGTCGAACAGTTCGGCGCCGAGCGAGCAGGTCATCGGCGCCAGCCGGAACGAACCGGAGGGGGAGAGGATTGCGTTCTGCTCGGGCGAATACGTCAGTTGCGCGGTGTCGGTCATGATGGTGTCTCCGTCGTGGTGAGGGTGCCGCGGCTCAGAGCCGGAACACCGAGGAGCCGATGCTGGTGCCGGCCTCGAGATCCCGGTGTGCCTGGACGGCGTCCTCGAGTCCGTAGCTCTGGTTGATCTCGATCCGGATGCGGCCGGCCTCGACGTGGTCGAAGAGTTCACCGGCGAGTTCGGCGCGCTCGGCGGGGTCGGCGATGTAGTCGGCGAGTGCGGGCCGGGTGACGAACAGGGATCCCTTGACGGCCAACTGCATTGCGTCGATCGGCGGGATCGGTCCGGACGCCGTCCCGAAGCACACGAGCAGCCCGCGGCGGGAGAGGCAGTCGAGCGAGGTGTGGAACGTGGACTGCCCGATGCTGTCGTAGACGACGGGAACGCCGGCGCCGCCGGTGATCTCCCGAACCCGCTCCGCGACGTTCTCCCGGGTGTAGACGATCACGTGCTCGCATCCGTGGGCGCGGGCGATCGCCGCCTTCTCGTCGGTGGAGACCGTCCCGATCACGTTGACGCCCAGCAGCTTCGCCCATTGGGTGAAAATGAGTCCGACGCCACCGGCGGCGGCGTGGAGGAGGACGGTGTCGCCGGCCTTCAGGGGGGCGATGCGGCGCAGCAGGTAGGACGCCGTGAGGCCGCGCATCGTCATCGCGGCCGCGGTGTCGAATCCGATCGCCTGCGGCAGCGGGATCAGCGGGGCGGCGGGCATCACGCGCTCGGTGCTGTAGGCGCCGAGAGGGCTGCCCGTGTAGGTGACGCGGTCGCCGACCTGCACGTGGGTCACGCCGGAACCGATTTCTTCGACAACCCCGGCGCCCTCCACGCCCATCCCGGCGGGCAGTGCGGCCGGGTAGAGACCGGTGCGGAAGTAGGTGTCGGCGAAGTTCAACCCGACCGCTTCGTGCCGGATCCGGACGCCGTGCGGTCCGGGCTCGCCGACCTCGACCGTTTCCCACTTCATGACGTCGGGGGCGCCGTGCTCGTAGAACCGAACAGCCTGTGCCACAGTACTTCTCCTCGTTTTGTGATGACCGCCCTAGCAGTCCTTCCCTGTGATGCACCTAACAGTAGGGTGGCGACGAGGCGATCGCTTATCCTGACGGGACACATGACCTATCATTTCGGGACAGACGGAGGAGGTGGCATGAAACCCCTTGCGCGTTACGCGTCGCTGAACGGATACGTCGAGCTGTGCCGGTCGCTCGACGTCGACCCGGTGCCGTTGATGAGGGCCGTCGGCCTCGACCCGATCGGGCTCGGCGTCCAGGACCGCTGGATCCCGGCCGCGTCGATCGCCCGCCTCCTCGACCGGACCGCCGCGGCGTCCGGGTATGCGGATTTCGGCGCCCGGCTGGCCGAACGCAGGCAGTTCTCCAACCTCGGGCCACTCAGCCTCGTCGTCCGCGAGGAACCCGACGTCCGGAGCGCCCTGCGCGTCCTCACCCGGTACGAGCACACCTACAACGAGGCGCTGCGGACGCGGATGTCCGAGTCGAACGGCCTCGTGACCCTCCGCGTCGACCTCGACGTGGGGGAGGCGGTCGAGACGCGGCAGTCGATCGAACTCGCGGTCGGGGTGCTGCACCGCCTGCTGCGCGGGTTCCTCGGCGGCGGATGGAAACCCCTCGCGGTGTGCTTCCCGCACAGCGCCCCGTCGGATGCCGCGACGCATCGGCGGTTGTTCGGCCCGGCGCTGAACTTCGACCACGAGTTCGCGGGCGTCGTCATCGAGTCCGGCGACCTGAACGCGCCGAACAAGATGTCCGACCCCCTGCTGCGCCCCTACACGCAGCAACTCCTCGACTCCTGGGAACCGTCGGACGACGTCACGATCGTGAGCCGTGTCCGCGAGTTGATCGAACTACTGCTCCCGACCGGACGCTGTTCCGTCGAGCAGGTGGCTCGCAGCCTAGGGGTCGACCGGCGAACCGTGCATCGCCGGCTCGCCGAGAGCGGGGAGTCGTTCTCGACGGTCCTGGACGCCACCCGCGTCGAACTCGCCGAACGGATGGTCGCGAATCCGCGGCTGAGTCTCACCGAGATCGCGGACATGTTGTCGTTCTCGGCGCCGAGCAACTTCTCGCGCTGGTTCAGCGGCCGGTTCGGGTGCAGCCCGAGCCGGTGGCGGGCTCAGCGGGTCGGTGACACCGGCTGAAACGGCCGTATCTCGTCGTCGCCCGGGCGGATGATTCCGGCGTGCGACTCGGGCACCTCCTGCCAGGCGCCTTCGAGGTCGCGGAGCGGTTCGGACACCACGAAGCGGGTTTCGTCGCCGAGTCGGTGCAGCACCTCCACCTCGGGGTGGAGGGCTCGGACCTTCTCGATGGCGGTGGAGAAGAACAGCGACCGCGTCTGCTGCTCGGTCGAGTACCGGAAGATCCAGACGGAGACTCCGTCCGTGGTCGCGATCGTCGCCTGCACCGGGTTCTCGACACCGTGGCGCGCGCCGACGTCCTCGACGTACCCGACGGCCCGTGCCACCGCGGTGAGCGGGTCGTCGGTGAGACCGAACGTGAGGGCGAGGAAGAAGAGGGTCTCGGAGTCCGTGGAACCCTCGAGGTCGGGGTAGAGGCTCGGATCGACGGCCATCGCGAGGTCGCGTTTGACTTCGGGGAATCCCCGCAGCGCACCGTTGTGCATCCACAGCCAGTTGCTGTGCCGGAAGGGGTGACAGTTGCTGCGCTGCACGGGAGTTCCCGTCGACGCACGCACGTGCGCGAACATCAGCGGCGTCCGGATCTGCCGGGAGATTTCCTGGAGATTGCGTTCGTTCCACGCGGGTTCGATGCACTTGAACACGGCCGGGGTGGGGCCGTTGCCGTACCAGCCGATGCCGAAGCCGTCACCGTTGGTGGTGGTCGCACCCATCCGGGAGTGCAGGCTCTGGTCGATCAGGGAATGGACAGGCCGGAACAGCAGGTCCTCGATGAGGATCGGATCGCCGGAGTATGCCATCCATCTGCACACCTTCTCATTGAAGCAGGTCGAGCCTGCTGATGTAATGCGCTCCGTCGTCGATCGGATTGTCCGGCGGCAGGTACCCCTCGCCGACGCGGCGGAAGCCGGCTTTCTCGAGGGCGCGCCACGACGCCCGGTTGGGGACGACCACGGGGACGACGATCGCGGTGGCGTCGGGGAGGTCCGTGCGGCACCGGTCGACGAAGGCGCGGATCATCGCGGTACCCAGACCGTGACCGGTGTGCTCCTGATCCCCGACGAAGTAGTCGATGGAGATGCTTCCCGGCGGGATCTCGACGAGGGCGGTGAGGAGCGCGAGGTCCTCGGCATAGTCGGCGATCCGGTAGCGCTGGATGAATCCGAACGGCACGCCACTCCGGAGGACGAGGAAGTCCTCGCTGGCTTCGGTGCCGTCGATGCTGCCGCCGAAGTCGCGTTCGATGTCCGCGTCCGCGGTGTCGTGGTTCCAGAATCTCGCCACGTGCGGTTGGCGGAGCCATCGTTGCAGTTGAGGGAAGTGCTCGCGGCTGGTGCGGACGAATTCGAAGGTGACTGCGTCGGCGCTCACGGTAGGGAAACTAGCAGGAACGCGGTCGATGCCGTTTCGGCATCGATCACGCGAAACTTTGACTTGGACATGTATCGAACGCCGCCCTAGCGTACTTCCTATGACTCAGGTCACGCTTCCGAACAGGGGCGTGATCCGAGTCCCCCAACGTTCTCAGCCATCCGAACCCAGAGAGAGGAGTCACCGATGACCCTCCCCCTCGCCGTGTCCCCGGCAGTCGACAGCGCGGTCGCCAAGATCTTCCGCCGTGTCGTGCCGTTGTTCATCGTGATGTTGATCTGCAACCAGCTGAACCGATCGAACATCGGATACGCCCAGACTCATCTCGAGGCGGATGTGGGCATCGGCGCCGCGGCCTACGGGTTCGGAGCAGGCCTGTTCTTCATCGCGTACGCCATCTTCGAACTGCCGTCGAACGTGCTCATGGAGAAGTTCGGCGCCAAGGTGTGGCTGACGCGAATCATGATCTCGTGGGGCCTCGTGTCCGCGGCCATGGCATTCGTCAACGGCCCGGAGATGTTCTACGCGCTGCGCTTCCTCCTCGGTGTCGCCGAGGCCGGCTTCTTCCCCGCGATCATCTTCTACTTCACCCGCTGGCTGCCGAACAATCACCGCAGCCGCGCCACCGCACTCTTCATCGCCGGCTCCTCGATCGCCGCCGCGATCTCCGGGCCGATGTCCGGTCCGCTGCTGTCGCTGGACGGTCTCGGCGGACACCACGGCTGGCAGTGGATGTTCGGCCTCGAGGGCCTGCTGTCCGTCGTCGTCGGGCTCGTCGCCTACCGGCTGCTCGACTCGAAGGTCGACGACGCCAAGTGGCTGACGTCCGAAGAGAAGCACGACCTGCAGGCCGTGATCGCCGAGGAGGACGTGCTCCGCAGCGAGGCCTCCGCCAAGCGCGGAGAGACCGGCTCCCGCTGGAAGTTGCTACTGCAGCCGCGCATCCTGGTGTGCTGCGCGATCTTCTTCGCCATCACCATGGCGATCTACGCCAACACGTTCTGGCTCCCGTCGATCATCCGTCGCATCCCGGGCACCACCGACATCACCGTCGGCCTGCTGTCGTCGCTGCCATGGATCTGCGCGATCTTCGCGATGTACTTCTCCAACCGGTCCGCCGACCGCACCGGGCGGCACAAGCCCTACCTGGTGGCGGCACTCCTCATCGGTGGTGTGGGCACGATGGCCGCCGCGTTCGTCACGCCCTGGCTCGCGCTGCCGCTGCTGTGCGTCGCGACGATGGGCTTCAAGAGCGCGAGCCCGCTCTTCTGGTCGATTCCGCAGCGCACCCTGCACCCGCTGGTGCTGGCGCCGGCGATCGCGATCATCAACTCGCTGGGCAACCTGGGCGGCTTCGTGGCCCCGTTCGGCTTCGGTGTGATCAAGGAGCAGACCGGGACGGTGACGATGGGTCTGGTCGTGCTGTCGCTGTTCGCCCTGGCCGCCGCCGCGGCGGTGGCGTACTTCCGCCGCGACAAGGAAGACATCGACGAGGTCGCGGACCTGACCGAGGTGGCTCCCGACGAGTCCACCGTGCCGGCCAAATGACCTCTCACCGGACCATACGAAACGTAGACGAGAATTCGAGGATCGCATCATGACAGCAACGGTGAACCGGACCGACGTGACCGGGCAGATGATCATCGCAGGTAAGCCCGTCCAGGGTTCCGGCGCAACGATCCACGGCATCGACCCCACCACCGGCGCACAGCTGGAACCCGGTTTCGCACACGGTGACGACCGGGACGTCGACGCCGCCTGCACCGCCGCGGACGAGGCGTTCGCACCGTTCCGTGCCACCACGTCCGAGGAGCGCGCCCGGTTCCTCGAGGCGATCGCCGACAACATCGAGGCCCTCGGCGAGACGCTCGTCACCAGGGCATGTGCCGAATCCGGACTTCCCCAGGGCCGCATCGCCGGTGAGGTGGGCCGCACGTCCGGACAGCTGCGACTGTTCGCCGGCGTCCTGCGCGACGGCGGCTGGAACGGCGCCCGCATCGATCCCGCGCTGCCCGATCGGACTCCGCTGCCGCGTGCCGACATCCGTCAGCGGAAGGTCCCCCTCGGCCCGGTCGCCGTGTTCGGTGCCAGCAACTTCCCCCTCGCGTTCTCCGTTGCCGGCGGCGACACCGCGTCCGCGCTGGCGGCGGGCTGCCCAGTCGTCGTGAAGGCTCACGACGCGCACCCCGGCACGTCCGAGCTCGTCGGCCGCGCGATCGCCGACGCCGTCGCGAGCACCGGCATGCCGGCGGGGACGTTCTCGCTGCTGTTCGGCTCGGGACGCGGACTCGGCACCACGCTGGTCACCGACCCGCGGATCAAGGCCGTCGGCTTCACCGGATCCCGTTCCGGCGGAACCGCTCTGGTTGCCGCCGCCGCGGGCCGCCCGGAACCGATCCCGGTGTACGCCGAGATGAGTTCCATCAACCCGGTGTTCGTTCTGGAGAACGCGCTCGCCACGCGGGGCGCCGAACTCGGTCGTGCCTTCGTCGGTTCTCTGACGCTCGGATCGGGACAGTTCTGCACCAACCCGGGTCTCGTCATCGCGGTCGACGGTCCCGGGCTCGCCTCGTTCGTCGACTCCGCGAGCGCCGCCGTCGCCGAGAGCACGCCGACACCGATGCTCACCCCGAACATCGCCGGCTGCTACGCGGACGGCGTCGCCGCCCTCACCGGAGCCGCGACCGTGGAGGCCCGCGGCACCGAATCCGACGCGCCCAACACCGCAAGGGCCGCACTGTTCAGCACCGACGCCGACACGTTTCTGGGGTCGGAGGTGTTGCAGCAGGAGGTGTTCGGTTCGTCGAGCCTGATCGTCCGCTGCCGCGACGCCGAGCAGGTGCGTGCCGTCGCCGCCAAGCTGGAAGGCCAGCTGACCGCCACCGTCCACGTCGACGACGCGGATCTCGACGAGGCCGGGCGACTGCTGCCCGTCCTCGAACTCAAGGCCGGGCGAATCCTGTTCAACGGCTGGCCCACCGGGGTCGAGGTCGGTCACGCGATGGTGCACGGCGGTCCGCACCCGGCGACCTCCGATTCCCGCACCACGTCCGTGGGGTCGCTCGCGATCGAACGCTTCCTGCGTCCCGTTGCGTACCAGGATGTTCCGAGTTCACTGCTCCCCGCCGCCATCGCCGACGGCAATCCCGACCAGTTGTGGCGTCGCATCGACGGCCGACTCACCCAAGCCTGATTTTCCCCTCGTGAAGGAGTTTCCCATGCTCGACGGCGTCCTGTTCTTCCCCGTCACCCCGTTCACCGCATCCGGCGACGTCGACTACGACCGGCTCGCCGAGCACGTCGCCAAGGGCGTCGACGCCGGCCCCGGTGGTGTCTTCATCGCCTGCGGCACCGGCGAATTCCACGCCCTCGGGCTCGAGGAGTTCGGCCGGATCGTCGCCACGGCCGTCGAGGTCGTCGCCGGTCGGGTCCCCGTGTTCGCCGGCGCCGGCGGTTCGGTGCAGCAGGCCAAGGAATTCGCCACCAGCGCGAAGGCCAACGGCGCCAACGGTATCCTGCTGCTCCCGCCGTACCTGGTGACGATGCCGCAGGCCGGTCTCGTCGAATACACCCGCAGCGTCGCCGAGACCACCGACCTTCCGCTCGTCGTCTACAACCGCGGCAACGCCCGGTTCGACGAGGCGTCGGCCGTGGAGGTCGCGCAGTTCCCGACCGTCGTCGGGTTCAAGGACGGCACCGGTGATCTCGACAAGGTCGGGCGCATCGTGCGTGCCGTCAAGGACGCACTCGCGCCGTCCGGCAAGCCGTTCCTGTTCTTCAACGGCATGCCCACCGCCGAGGTCACGCAGCAGGCGTACCGCGCGATCGGTGTGACGCTGTACTCGTCCGCCACGTTCGCGTTCGCCCCCGAACTCGCTCTCGGCTTCTACGAGGCGCTCGAATCGGGCAACGAGGAACTCACCGACGCCCTGCTCCGCGACTTCTTCCACCCCCTCGTGCGCCTGCGTGACCAGGTGCCCGGATACGCGGTGTCGCTGATCAAGTCGGGTGTCGCGATGGAAGGCATCGACGCCGGGCCGGTGCGTCCTCCGCTCGTCGCGACCAGTGACATCCACCGGCAGGAGCTGGCGCAGATCACGGCCGCGGGTCGCGCCGTTCTCGCCGACTCCCTCGCCGTGCAGGCGGCGGTCTGATGTCGGCCGCGCCCATCCGGATCACCGGCGCGCGGATCACGCCCGTCGCGTTCGTCGATCCGCCGCTGCTCAACACCGTCGGCGTCCACCAGCCCTACGCGCTGCGCGCCATCATCCAGCTGGACACCGACGGCGGTCTCGTCGGGCTCGGTGAAACCTACGCCGACACCGCCCACCTCGCCCGGCTCGAGGCGGCGGCCGAGGCGATCGTCGGATTGGACGTGTTCGCGCTCAACGCGATCCGGGCCGCGATCGACGAGAAGGTCGCCACCCTGACGGTGACGGGCGGCGACGGCGTCGCGGGCATGATCACCACGGCCAGCACCACCGACCGCGTGTTCTCCCCGTTCGAGGTGGCGTGCCTCGACGTGCAGGGCAAGGCCCTCGGCAGGCCGGTGTCCGATCTGCTCGGCGGCAAGGTACGAGACGCCGTCCCGTTCAGCGCCTACCTGTTCTACAAGTGGGCCGGACATCCCGGCGCCGAGCAGGACGAGTGGGGCGAGGCGATCGACCCCGACGGTCTGGTCCGTCAGGCGCAGAAGATGATCGGCGAGTACGGCTTCGAGGCCATCAAGGTGAAGGGTGGGGTGTTCCCACCCGACGAGGAGATCGCCGGAATCAAGGCGCTGCGTGCCGCGTTCCCCGACCTGCCGTTGCGCCTCGACCCCAACGCCGCGTGGACCGTGGACACCTCGATCCGGGTGGCGTCGGAACTCGACGGCATCGTCGAATACCTCGAAGACCCGACCCCCGGCCTCGACGGCATGTCCGAGGTGGCCCGGGAGGCGAAGATGCCGCTCGCCACCAACATGTGCGTCGTCGCGTTCGATCAGCTCAAGCCCGCCGTGGTGAAGGATTCCGTGCAGGTCGTGCTGTCGGATCATCACTACTGGGGCGGACTGCAGCGGTCGCGGCTCCTCGCCGGCATCTGCGACAACTTCGGCCTGGGCCTGTCGATGCACTCCAACTCGCATCTGGGCATCAGCCTGGCCGCGATGGTGCACCTGGCCGGCGCCACCCCGAACCTCACGTACGCGTGTGACACGCACTGGCCGTGGAAGACCGAGGACGTCGTGAAGCCCGGCGTGCTGAAGATCGTCGACGGTGCGGTCGCGGTGCCGACCACTCCGGGGCTCGGCGTGGAGATCGACGAGGACGCCCTCGCCGCCCTGCACCAGCAGTACCTCGACTGCGGAGTTCGCGACCGCGACGACACGGGGTACATGAAGTCGGTCGACCCGACGTTCGAGAACACCTGCCCCCGCTGGTAGGGGTCTCGACGGAAGACGCCGGCCGACACTCGGTCGGCGTCTTCCCGGTGAGCTACATTGAGTCCTCGGGCTCGGGCCCACCTCGAGGCAAAGGAGTGGATCGATGTTCTCCCTCGCACGGCTGTCGTGCTTCATCGCCGTAGCGGAGGAGTTGCATTTCGGTCGCGCCGCGGAGCGCCTGCACATGACGCAGCCGCCGCTGAGCCGTCAGATCCAGCAGCTCGAAAGCGAACTCGGCGTGCAGTTGATCGACCGCACCAGCCGCTCCGTCACCCTCACCGCCGCCGGTGCGGCGTTCCTGCCCGATGCCCGGCGGATCCTGAGCCTGTCGGAGAGCGCCGCCCTCACCGTGCGACGAGTGCCCGCCGGTGATCTCGGCACCGTCGTCGTCGGATTCACCGGCGCCTCGGCGCACGCGGTGTTGCCGCGGTTGCTCGGTGCCGCGCGCGAGCGGCTGCCCGACGTGAAGATCGTTCTGCGAGAGATGGTCACGTCCGTGCAGATCGAATCGCTGATCAGTGGTGAACTCGATCTCGGGCTGATCCGTCCGATCCTCACCCGGCCCGGCATCGACACACGGCCGATCCATCACGAACGTCTCATCGCCGCACTGCCGGCCGGTCATCCGCTGGCGGATGCGGAGGAATTGGCGGTGGAGGATTTCGACGACCAACCCGTCGTCATGTATTCACCCGTCGACGCGCGCTACTTCCACGAACTGCTCATCAGCACGTTCACGATCGTCGGGGCGTCCCCGCGGTACGTCCAGTACGTCACGCAGGTGCACACCATGCTGGTGCTCGTCCGTTCCGGGCTGGGCATGGCCCTCGTCCCCGAATCCGCGCAGACGATGCACCCGGAGGGGGTCGTGTTCCGGCCCGTCTCCGCCGTCCGCGACCGGCCGGTGCAGATGAATGCCGCCTGGCGCTCGGACAATCGGAACCCCGCACTGCGCAGGCTGATGGAGGACGTCCTGCCGCAGCGCGAATGGGAATGACTCCTGGTCAGGAACCGGCGAGGGCTGCGATCTTCCGCTTGGCGGCCCGTTCGACCAGCAGCGGCACGAAGTCGCGCACCGTTCCCGCGGCGAATTCCGTGTGCACCTCGTGCACGATCTGCTCGACCGTCCGGTGCGGGAGGTCCGTGTGGTTCGCGGCGAGTCTGTCGACGACCTGCTCGACCTGACGGCTTTCTTCGTCGGTGGACATGGCCGACCCCTTCCGGTATTCGGGAGACCCGAAATAGTTCTGAAACAACAATTCCCGGCGAACGCCGACATGACCCCACTACCTGGGCATCGTAGAATTTTCCCACAGAGAAAGTTGAATGTTCAATTCTCGCCGGTGTGAGTTGCGTGACTTCGCATCACCGGCTGTGGGCTCGGAGACGCGGATTCTCGCCGAACCCGTAGTCGTGCGGGACGGTGGCGTGGCATCGTCGACGGTATCGCCCTCTCGACAGGCCCGGAACGGAGCTTCTCGTGACATCCTCGCGCGCAGATCGATACGGACGCACCTTCACACCCTTCCTGCTGGCGACGCTGGTCGCCGTCGCCGGATGCTCGAACTCCGATGATGCCGCGGAGAGTACGACCGTGGCGCCCCCGGGCAGCCCCCTGCTCGCCGAGGTCGCCGAACAGATCGACCTGCCTTCGCAGGCGTGGACGGCGTCGGGGACCCACACGGCCAAGGGGTACACGAGCGACACGGCGGAGACGACGAGCGGCCCGGGTATGAAAGCCGACTGCGACAACATCAACCTCAACAAGAAACTCGCCGCCGACTTCCGCAGCGACGTCTTCGGTGACGGCGTGAAGGGCTTCTTCTACCGGTGCGAAAACATCGCCCCGGACACCAACAAATACTGGTTCACCATCAGTTCCGCCGACCGGTCACAGATCGACAGGCTGTGCGACCCCGCCGCGACGTACCCGATCGTCTTCGACGACCAGCACGACACCTACTGGATCGACGAACCCTTCACCTGCGAGAGCAGGGAAGGTCCGTCCTAGAGCGTCGGCACCCGACCAGTCGACTGTGGCACGACGCGGAACCTCAGACCGGCATGGGGATGCCGGTTTCTGCGGCGAGTTTCTCGAGGTCGGCCCGGGTGAGGTCGGGGAGGAGGACACCGCCGGCGGCGAGGCTGGTGGCCTCGTTGTGTTCTTCGATCTCGCCGGGGTAGTAGATCTCGTCGGCACCGTCGGCGAGGGGGGTGGACTTGACCTCGTCGATCAGCTGCCGGACCGAGGCCAGGTAGTCCGCGGAGGGGCCGAGGTGTTCGGCGTTGATTGCGACCATCAAATGTCCTGCCCCGCTGTGCTTGTCCGCCTGGTAGGGGCCGTTCACCCGGGTGCCGGTCTGGCTGCCGGTGAGGGCGCCGGAGAGAATGTCCATCATGAAGGTGATGGCGTAGCCCTTGTGGCCGGCGATCGGTTGGATGAGTCCTTCGAGCGCGGCGGTGGGGTCGGTGGTGGGGTTGCCGTCCGGGTCCAGTGCCCAGGAGTCGGGGATCGTTTCGCCGCGGTTGCGGGCGAGGTAGATCTTGCCGCGGGCGACGGCGGTGTTGGACAGGTCGACGGCAACGGCGCCGCCGTCGGTCGGGGCGGGTGCGGCGATGGACCACGGGTTGGCGCCGAGCACCTTCTTCTTCCCACCCCAAGGGGCCATCGCGGGGCTTGCGTTGGTGGTCAGGATGGACACGCAGCCGTCCTGGGCGGCGCGCCGGGTGTAGTACATCGCGGTGCCGAAGTGATTGGAATTGCGCACGCCGACCACCCCGACGCCGTACTCGCGGGCGCGGGCTACGGCCTCGCGGCGCGCGGTGTCCGCGAGCACCTGTCCGAGCCCGTGGTGACCGTCGAGGACCAGCACCGCGCCGCCGTCGAGCACCGTCTCGGGGGTGGCGTCGGCCCGCAGCACCCCGCTGCGCAGACGTGCCGCGTACCAGGGCAGCCGGAGCGTTCCGTGCGACTGATGCCCCCACAGGTCGGCTTGCACGAGGCTGTCGGCGACGAGCGCGGCGTCATCGGCCCCGACCCCCAGCGATCGCAGCACGGCGCCGGCGAAGTCGATCAGGTCAGCGGGTTTGATGCGGATGTCATTCACAGTCGAATCCTTCTCTGCGCAGAGTGTTTTCGGGTTTGTCGAGCGTTCTGGCGGCTGGGTCAGCCGGGGATGGCGGCGGTGGCGATGCCGACCGCGAGCATGACCAGGCCGGCGACGCACGCTCGCCAGGCCGCCTTCTTCTGATGGTCTCCGAGTTCGACCTTCGCCAGGCCGACGAGCAGCAGGGTGGCGGCGATCAGGGGGCTGGAGGTGTGCAGGGGTTGCCCGACGACGGCGGCGCGGGCCATTTCCTCCGCGGTGATTCCGTAGTGCGAGGCGGTCTCGTTGAGGACCGGCAGGACGCCGAAGAAGAAGGCGTCGTTGCTCATGAAGAAGGTGAGCGGCAGGCTCAGGACGCCGCAGACCACGGCCAGGTGCGGGCCGAAGGCATCCGGAATGATGCTCACCAGCCACTGCGCCATCGCCTCGACCATCCCGGTGCCCGACAGCACGCCGGTCAGAACAGAGGAGGCGAACACCAGCGCGACGACGGACACCACACTCGAGGCGTGGGCCTTGATCTGATCGCTCTGCTCCGACACGCGGGGGAAGTTGACGATCAGGGCGATCGCGGTGGCGATCATCAGCGCTACCGGGGGCTCGATCAGGTCGAGGACCAGCATCGCCATCGCCGCGAGGGTCAGCGCAAGGTTCACCCACACCAGATTCGGCCGGGCCTTCGGGCGATGGAGATGGTCGGTGCTGTCGATCGGCAGTTCGGCGAAATCGGAACCCTCGTAGTCCGAGTCGTCCGACGGCCCACTGGCGCGGCGCTTTCCGGTGGATGCACCGGCACCGACCTGTTCGGCGGCCATGATCTTGTCGGATTCGAGAACGAGCATCCCGAGGCGTTTGCGTTCGCTGCGGCCGAGGAAGTAGGCCATCACGATCACCGACAGCAGGCTCACCGCGATCGCGGGGATCATCGGCACGAAGATGTCGATCGGGGACACCCCGAGCGCCGCGGACGCGCGTGAGGTCGATCCACCCCAGGGGACGGTGTTGAGGACACCGTTGGAGGTGGCCGCGACGGCGGTCAGGATCGCCGGGCTCATCTTCAGCCGGTGGTACAGCGGCAGCAGTGCCGACGTGACGATGATGAACGTGGTCGATCCGTCGCCGTCGAGGGACACCACCGAGGTCAACAGCGCGGTTCCGACGACCAGACGCATCGGGTCGTTCTTGACGAACCGCAGGATGAGCCGGATCAACGGGTCGAACAATCCGACGTCGATCATGATGCCGAAGAACGTGATCGCGAAGAACAGCAGCGCCGCGATCGGTGCCAGTTTGAGGACCGCCTCCATGATCATGTCGCTCAGGCCCAGGCCGGCGCCGGCGAACATGCCGAAGATGGTCGGCACGATGATCAGGGCGACGACCGGCGTGACCCGCTTGGTCATGATCAGGTACATGAACGCGGCGATCATCGAAAAACCGAGGATGACGAGCATCACTGCCCTTCCGTCGTAGTGGTGTGCAACACTGTATACCGTGTCGAGTGCATTTGGGAATGCTCTTTCGGATGCGCACGCCCCGGATCGCCCGGCACACTATGGCGAGGCCTTCCGTGAGGTGGGTGCCGCCGAAAGGAACGCGTCCATATGCCCAACACATCGATGAGGTCAGACATGCATCAGCGTTATGTCCCAGCAACATTCGTCCGCGGCGGCACCAGCAAGGGGCTGTTCTTCCTGGCGGCGGACCTGCCGGAGAATCGAACCGAACGCGACGCGTGGTTCCTGTCGGCGCTGGGAAGCCCCGACCCGAACGGCCGCCAGCTCGACGGGATGGGCGGCGGCCTGTCCTCGTTGTCGAAGGTCGCCTTCATCGGTCTCAGCGAACATCCCGACGCCGACATCGACTACACCTTCGCCCAGGTCGCGGTCGACCAGCCGGTCGTCGATTACGGCGCCAACTGCGGCAACCTCGCCTCGGCCGTCGGCCCGGTCGCCGTGGAAACCGGCTTGCTCGACCTTCCGGACGGAACCGTGTCGGTGCGCATCCACGCCACCAACACCGGTCAGTTGATCACCTCCACCTTCGAGGTGCGGGACGGCCGTGCCGTGATCAAGGGCGGCCTCGCCCTTCCTGGGGTCTCCGGGCACGGCGCGCCCATCCAGCTCGAATTCCGCAACCCCGGCGGCTCGGTCACCTCCGGCCTGCTGCCCACCGGCGCGGTCCGCGATCAGCTGCACGTCGACGAGGTCGGCATCGTCACCGCATCCCTGATCGACGCGACGAACCCGGTGGTTTTCGTCGAGGCGGCGGCCGTCGGCCTCACCGGCTGCGAGACCCTCGACGAACTCGACGCCGACCGGGACCTGATGGACCGACTCGAGCGGATCCGCCGCGCCGGCGGTGTTGCCATGGGCCTGGGTGAGTCGAGTTCTACCGTCGGACTGGCCAATCCGAAGATCGCTGTTCTCGCACCCGCGCAGGATTTCACCGCGTTGGACGCCACCAGGATCGGAGCGGTCGAATACGACATCTCGATCCGCATCATCTCCATGGGCCGCTGGCATCGCGCCGTCACCGTGACCGGTGCACTCTGCCTTGCGACGGCCGCCGGCATCGACGGCACTCTCGCTGCCGACCTCTTCGCCGCCGGAACCGGCCGGCCGCTGCGCGTCGGGCAACCGTCCGGGGTGGTGACGGTCGCCGCCTCGACCCGCCTGGACGGCGAGAGGTGGGTAGCCGAGAGTGCTTCGCTCTTCCGTACCGCCCGGATTCTCATGCGAGGCGAGGTCGGAATTCCGTCCTGACGTGCGGGTTCGCGATCACGTGCAATAACGCACTCGTTATGGCATACGAAACAGTGCGCTACCATGTATGCATGGCTGCTGCGAGCAAGAGTGACCGCATCTACGAGGAGGTGCGGTCCGACATCCTCTCCGGCGCACTCGTTCCCGGGGAGAACCTGAGCGTGGTCATGCTCAGCGAACGCTTCGATGCCTCGCGCACCCCCGTGCGGCAAGCCTTGCAGCGACTGGAGGCGAGTGGCTTGCTGTCACTGACCGATCGGCAGGGAGCCCGAGTTGCTCCGATATCGATCAAGAGCGTCCACGACCTCTTCGAGCTGCGCCGCCTCGTCGAGTGCCAGGCGGTCGGATCGGTGGCCCGGGACGCCGCCGACGACCCCACCACCCGGCACGCTTTCGAGGCGATCCGCGACGAATTGAACGTGTTGGAAGGTGGGCAGCCGTCGGACGATCGGCGGACACGCTTCTACGACGCCGCCCAGCGCTTCGATCAGACCGTCGTCGATCGCACGCGAAACGCGCACTTGGCCAGGGTCATTGCCGATCTGCGTCCGCACGGAGCACGACTGCGGATCATCTCGCATTCGAGTTCGAACCGACTCGACGCGTCGCTGCGCGAACATCAGAAGATGTGCGATGCCATCATCGCCGCTGATCAGGACGGCGCAGCGCGGGCCTGCGCCGAACACCTCCAGCAGACGGAGAACACGATCCTCGAAGCGGTCCTGACGTCCGCGCGAGGCGCAGCGGGGACATCCCTCGATATCTGACGTCCACCTTCCAGGCGCCCTTCCTACGCCTCGGTTGACGGGGTGACCCCCCGATTCGGCGAGCGACACGTCACCAACCTCACCTGACTGCGCTGTCGGCGGGCTACCTCAGAGCGTCAGCTTGCACGTCTGGCCGATGTCGAGCACCCGCAGCACCCGACCCGTTCCCAGCCACAGAGCGCAGGACAGCGCCAGGTCGGTCAGGATTTCGTCGGAGAAGTGCTCGTGGCATCGCGCCCAGAAGTCCTCGTCGTCGCGCAGCGTCGTGTGGTCGGTGGCGAACCGGTAGGCGAATTCGGCTGCCGTTCGTTCCTCGGCGCTGTATCCGGGCCACGACTCCCACTCGAGGACGTGCTCGTAGAAGTGCTCGTCGATACCGACGTCGGCGGCACTGCGGTCGCGGGTGCCGAGGCACACGGCGCACTCATTGGCCTCGGCGATCGCCATGCGAGCGATTTCCCGAACCCGTAACGGTAACCGGTTCCGGTTGTACACGGCATCCGTGAAACCGCCGAGCGCACCACCCAGCTCCGGCGAGATCGACAGCCAACCTGCCACGTCATCGTCACTGTAGCTACCTACTCGACTCATTCCCGAATGCTACAGCGGGAGGCGTCGCAGGCGGTAGATCTGATACGTGTTCTATTGATGACGTGCGTGGAGGGAGCTCGACATCCCGGCGATAACTTGCTTAGCTTGTTCAGCTGCGATCCAGCGAGTGGGACACACCATTCGCGTGCTGAAAGCCTGGAGCGCGTGCGGTCTTCGCGCGCGGCACCGTGAAAGTGGCGGTGACGCAGAGGATTGCGATCGCGAAACAGGCAATCGTGTACCAGAGGTTGCCGATGGGATCGCCGTTCGTCGTGACACCGCCGACGGCATCGAGGTAGTCGGGCAACGCGGTCACCCACAGCACGCCCAGCACGCCGAGGTACACGACGCTGTAGACCCGGACGAAGTCGTTCGAGTACGCGGGCACGTCCGACGTTCCACGGCGCAGCCGTGCCCACTGCCGGGCCAGGATCGGGATCGCCACGAGGGCGACGGCGACCAGTTCCACCGCGTAGACGATTCCGCGAACCGTGGTGCTGCCGATTCCGAGGATCGTCGCCGGGAGCGGAAGGACGAACGTGCCCGCCGAGGCGAGGAGGCCGATCACGATTGTGCGCCACACCAGTTCGAGTCCGGTGAAGGTCCGGCCCCGGTCGGCGTGGCGACCGACGAAGAACTGGACGCACAGGGCCAGCGACATCGGCCACAGGGCCGCGAACACCACGACGCTGGGCAGCGGGACCGAGTCGAACATGGGCTGATTGATCGGGTTGCCGGTCGACCATTCCCACCATCGCAGCTGCGGCCCGAGTTGGTCGAAGATCTCGTAGAACGCGTGGTGCACGAAGCCCACGCAGATCGCGCCGACGATCACACCGTACTTCCGGAAGACACCGAGCATCCGGACGATCTCGAATGCCAGCGTGGCCATCAGCGGATAGATCGCGATGATGTACAGCGGTAGCCGCCCCCACAGGAAGTCGACCGTGAACACGTTGTGCGCGAACATCGTGTCCACGTGCTGTTCGATCCCGAAGGCGGCCGGAAAGTACAGCGGCGGTTCGATGACGAACAGGTACGCGGTGGCACCGAACCAGAGAGCCAGGGTGGTCGGATCACCACCACGGCGCGAGCGCCGGATCGCGAACACGAGCGCGAGCACCGACCCGACGACGACGGTGAGCTCGAGCACCGGCAGTGTCCAGTTCTCCAGCGCGAACGGGTTCCGGACCTCCACGAGTCCGCCGGCCTCGGCGCACGAGAAGCCGAGCGCCGCCGAGAGCTGGTCGAAGGTGGGTGAGCACAGATCGGACATCAGTTGGCCACCGCCGGAAGGGATTCGGCCTGCCGATCGCGCGACTCCGCGGTGTACCAGCGGGTGCAGTCGTAGCCCGCGTCGTATCGGCGGAACCACTCGTCGGCGAGCGCCGGCAGCTTCTCGTGGGTGGGGTCGTGCTTTGGCAGCTGACTGCGGACGATGCCGGCGAGGGCGGTGAGCTGTTCGCCGAGCGGGAGGCCGTCGAACGCGCGCGGCATGGCCCCTTTGCTCAGGTACGGCGCGAACGACGTCAGCAATTTCTGCTTGGTGCGGTGTGTGGCGAACATCGACATCGCGTCGACCTTCCGTTCCCGGATCGGGACGTGCTGGTTGAAACCGGCGCTCGCGATCCGCATCACCTTCATCACGTGGGCGAAGATCGACGGAGCCATCCTCATCCGATACAGCTCCTCTCCGACAAGGGAATTGAAGATGATCAGCGCCGAGCTCCGATGCTCGACCTCCTCGACGAAGTGCCAGATGAACAGGGATGCGACCCGGTCGTCACCCGGCCGGAAGAGCGTCGCGTCGTGGTCGAGCATCAGCTTGAACACGGGCGTGAAGGTGGCCTCCAGGTCTGCCGTATAGGCGAGTCGGTAGTTCAGACTCGTCGCCTCGGTGAGGAGGTCGAACTCGCCGATCACCGCGTCGAGCGTGTTCTGCAGTCCCGGGTACTGCTTGATCAGGGCCTTGACGTGCTGGCGGTGCGCGGTCGAGTGGTGCCCCTCCTGCCGCATGAACGCCACGGCCTCGTCCGCGACCTCCGGGTCGGACATCAGCGGCTTGGCCTGCATGATCGCCTTCACGATCATCTTCTCGAAGCCGACGGCCAGGAACGAGATCGCGTTGGACATGCTCGACCAGGCCGGGTTGTCCGGGTTCCAGAGGAACGGGACGTCCTGTTCGTCGAAGGCGAAGTCCATCTTTCGGGGGTGCAGGTCGGACATGGGCGATACCTCGTCTCGTACGGCATGAGTGGGCTGCGGCCTCGGTAACGACACCATACACACAGAACGACCTCTGTATGATCAAGATTTCGTAGATCCCCGAAACGCGGGCCGGACGCGAGACGTGCCCGCGGTAACCTCTGAGCTCAGGTCGGTATGACAGGCAGGGGACGGGCAGTGGCAGGCAGGCGGGGGTGGGGCGGCAGTCCGCCCGCGAGCGACGAGGAAGCGTCCCGGCGCATCGTCGCCGCCGCCGTCGAACTGATCGGCCGGAAAGGCACGGCGATCAGCATCGCCGACGTCGCGGAATCGCTCGGCGTCATCCGCCAGACGGTGTACCGGTACTTTCCCAGCACCGATTCCCTCCTGCGCGCCGCCGCCATCGCCGCGGTCGACGGGTTCCTCGACCGCCTGACCCGGCACCTGGCCGGCATCGAGGATCCGGCCGACGCCGTCGTCGAGGCCGTGATCTACACGCTCCACGAAGCGCCCCGCATTCCGCAGCTCGGCATCATGCTGTCCGGTTCCCATTCCCATGCCGAGGGGATCACGTCCGACGAAGCCCTCTTCTTCGGAATGGCGATGATCAGACGTTTCGACGTCGACTGGGACCGGCACGGCTACGGTGAGCAGGACCTGCGTGAGCTCGTCGAATACCAGCTGCGGACGATGCAGTCGTTCTTCATCTCGCCGGGAAACCCGCCGCGAAGCCAGGACGAACTACGTGCCTATCTGCGGCGGTGGGTGGGAACGACCGTCGCCGTCCCGCGCAATCGACGGGGCGACCCGCCGGATCCGCGCGGCGCCGGAGTACGCTCGCGGGGTGTCTGAGCAGGGCGAGCGGGTGAATTCGGGACCGGGTGGTCTCCGGTTGCCGCCGTTTGCCCCGGGGTCGCCATCCGGGTCCGTCGTGGCCGCGCCGCTGGCGGATCAGGTTTTCGACACCCTGCGGGGTTGGATCGTCAACGGGCAACTGCCGCCGGGCCACCGGCTGGGCGTGCGCGAACTCTCCGAGATGGTGGGCACCAGCGCGATGCCGGTGCGTGAAGCGGTGCGCGGACTCGTCGAGGCCGGACTCGCCATCCACGAACCCTACAAAGGCGCCCGCGTCCGAGGACTCGACGTCGGCGAGCTCGAGCACGCCTACGACGTGCGTATCCTGCTCGAGGGTGAGAGCGCCCGGCTTGGGGCGTTGACTGCGGAACCCGTTGTCGCCGAACGGATGCGCGAGCACTGGGTCGTCCTCCAGGAGGCTGCTCGCGACGGGGACGTGACCGAGGCGCTCCGGCGAGACGAACTCCTGCTCGACGCGCTGTACGTCGCCACCGGCAACGACATCCTCTGCGACATCATTCACGGCTTGTGGGACAGGTGCCGCCCCTACAAGATGCTCTGGGTCAGTGATGCCGCACAGCGTGGGGACATCGACATCTGGCATTACAAGCCCGAACTGATCGCCGCTGTCGAGGTCAACGACGGGGCCGAAGCGGAACGGATCCTGCGGCGGTCGTACACGGCCGCGAAGAGCTCGCTCCGAGCGCTGCTCACCAGCACTTCTCGCTGAGCGCACATCACTCAGAAAGCCGATCTCGGCTCGTTTCCCGAGGTTCCGCGCACATAAACCCAAGCGATATTTGATCAAAAATCTTCGATAGAAACCTTGACTTCGATATTCGATCAAATCTAGAGTGGTTCGCATCACACCGGCGGCAAGCCCGATCCAGCATTTGGAGGTTCATTTCATGACCAGCACCCACGGACTCGTCGAGCGAGAACTGGTCCGACTGGAGTCGACTCCTGCGACGGCGCCGTATTCCGCGGCCACCGTCCTCGGCGATCTGGTGTGGACGAGCGGCGCGCTTCCGGTCGAGGCGGACGGCACCACCTCGGAGGACTT
>NZ_JBHURF010000056.1:0-28817 GCF_042674125.1 Rhodococcus sp. NPDC056960
AGCGAGTGCGCGTGGCCCTGGCTTCCGTACCCGATCACAGCGACCTTACGGCCCTGGATGATCGACAGATCGGCATCGTCGTCGTAGAACATCTCCACTGTCATGTCGCTGGTGTCTGCGGTGAGCACGTGTGCTGCCTTCTCTTCGTGTGAATGGACCGGCCGACTAATGGGCCGAGCCTTGTTGGGGTAATGGTGTTGCTCGGCAATAGTTTTGCGTCGAGTCGAGCTCGTCGCGTGGGAACTGTCAGTCAGTGAGCACGCCGGCGGCGATGAATCCGCCGTCGACAGGGATGACGTGGCCGTTGATGTAGGCCGCATCGTCGGAGGCGAGGAAGTCCACGGCGCCGGCGACTTCGCCGGGGGTGCCGTAACGCTGCGCCGGGACCAGGCGGTTGTAGGCGGCGCGGGTGGCGGCAGTGTGCACGGCCTGTGAGAGTGGGGTTTCGATGGGGCCGGGTGCGACGGCGTTCGCGGTGATGCCGTGTGGGGCGAGTTCGACCGCTATCTGCCGAGTCAGCCCGATCAGACCCGCCTTCGAGGTGCCGTAGGCGGTGCGGCCGGCACCGGCACGCATCCCGCTGGTGGAGGCGATGTTGATGATGCGGCCCCACCGCTGTTCGAGCATCAGGCGGGCGGCCTGCTGGGCGCAGCGGAATGCGCCGGTGAGATTGACGTTCAGGGTCGCTTCCCAGTGATCGTCGGGGTAGTCGAGGAAGGGGAGCGTCTTGGCGATCCCGGCATTGTTGACCAGGATGTCGCAGCGTCCGTAGGTTTCGGTGACCCACTTGAAGCCCGCTTCGATCGAGGCCCGGTCACCGATGTCCATCGTCAGTGCGTCCGCGCTCATGCCGCGGCTGGTCATGTCGGCCGCGAGGGCGTGGGCGGCATCGTGATTCAGGTCGGCCAGCACGACGTGCCGACCGTGCTCACCCAGACGTTCGGCGATGGCGGCCCCGATCCCTGCCCCGGATCCGGTGACAAGGGCAATGCGTTCATTCATCGTGGTTCCTGGCTTCTTCGTTGTGGTTAGGGGTGTGGTGCCGGCCGGCGCGGTGACGCCACCGCTTGCACGGTCTTCAATGGGGGTGGGGTGCGTGCTCCGGGTCGGTCGCCGTGCGCTGCTCCGAGTCCTCGGCTTCCCCGCCGGCCTTCGTGCGCCGGGCATCGAGGATCGCCACGATCACCGCGGCGAGGATAACCCCGACCCCGATGATCCAGAAGCCGGAGGCGGTATTTCCCGTGGTCGCGACCAGACCGATAAGAAGGGGACCGACCAGGCCGCCGAAGTTTCCGCACAGGTTGACGAAACCGACCGAGGCCCCCGCCTGGTTGCGCGGGACGATCTGCATCACCCAGGTCCACCAGAGCGCGAGGGCCGCGAAGATGGAGCCGGCGGCGACGACGAGCATCGCGAAACTGAAGACGGCCCCCAAGTGCATGAAATGCTGGACGATCATCGCGGTGCCACAGAGGACGAGGGGCAGCGCGATGAACGAGCCGAGGGAGCGGCCACTGGCGACAGCTCGTTTGGTGACCACATACAGGGCGAGGGTGCCGACGAGGAACGGGATGGCGGTCAGCAGGCCGACGAGGAACGAGCCCTGACCGGTGAGGTCGCCGATAACTGTCGGAAGCCAGAGCGTGAGCGCGTAGATGCCCATCACCCAGAAGAAGTAGATCAGAGCCAGCAACCACACCACGGGCCGCATAAAGACCTGCAACAGCGTCGACTCATCGGTGGTCTCCACGGTGCGGGTGGCGAGGATGTAGTCCCGTTCCTCGACGCTGATCCGCGGGTGGTCCTCGGGCTTCTCGGTGGCCGAGAAGTGCAACCAGATCGCGACGAGGATGGCGGGAACGGCCTGGATGATGAACATGGCGCGCCAGTTGGTGACCTCGATCAGCCACCCGGAGAGTGGTGCCATCACCGCCGAGGACAGCGGCACGGTGTACATCGTCAAGGCGACGGCGATACCGCGTTCCCGGGAGGGGAACCAGCTGATGAACATCACGGCGAAGGCGGGGAAGATGGCGCCTTCGGCGAGTCCGAGGACGATCCGCGCCGCCAGCAGGATTGGCAGGTTGTGGACGACACCGGTCACGGCCGCGGACAGTCCGATGACGACCATGCACGCCACGATGATGGTCTTGGCGTGGCCCTTGCCGGCCCAGGCGCCGGCGGGCAATCCGCTGACAACGTAGCCCCAGAAGAACGCCGAGAACACCAGGCCCATCGTGGCCGCGCTCAACTGCAGTTCATCGGCGAGGTGGGGGGAAGCGACACTGATGTTGGTGCGGTCCATGAAACAGATGAAGTAGGTCACGAACAGCGGGATACCGATACGCGCCCATCGAACCTGACGGATGTCGATTCGTGGTGGGCGTTCGGCCGCGGACTTCGAAGTCATTGCGGGTCCTGTCTTTCCTGAGCAAGGGCGGAAGTGTGGGCGGGTTCTGCACCGCCCTCCTTCCGGGAGACCGAGGGCGTGACCTGAGTCACGCTGCGATCTGACTGTGTTCCCTTCCGGCATGTGGCGTCAAGCAAGGACGCAAAGCCCCAGGAAATCGATCCACATTATGAAATTGTTGACCGAGATCCAGATCACCTCCTACTCTCGATTGCAAGGCCAGCAGGCCGATCATCCATTCCACTCTTGCGAAGCGCGAGTTCAGGGAGATTTCACAATGCGGAACGATTCCAGTGATTCGGTGTCGGCCCGGGCCGGCCGGGACGCACTTCCGGGTTCGCAGAGTGTGCGCCGCGCCCTCGACCTGCTGTCGATGGTGGCAGGCTTCGACCGCGTGGGCGGACTGTCCCTCGCCGAGCTGGCATCCGAGAGTGGACTCAGCAAACCGACGGTGCACCGGTTGCTGTCGGAGCTGGTCAGCACCGGCTACCTCGAGCAGTCCGAGGACCGGCGGTACCTGCTCGGCCCGGAGTCGTATACCGTCGGCAGCGCCGCCGAACGACGGCACGGATTGCAGCAGCAGGCGCTGGCCTCGGTGGTGCGACTCGCGCAGGTCTCCGAGGACGCAGCGTTCATCTCGGTGCGCCGCGGCACCCACTCGGTGTGCGTGCACCGGGAGGAGGGAACGTGGCCGATCCGCAGTCACGTACTCCAGGCCGGTGACCGGTACCCGCTCGGCGTCGGAGCGCACGGCTCGGCCCTGCTGGCGGCCCTGCCGCCGCAGGTCGCCGCGAGTGTGATGGCGGCCAATGCACCCGAACTCGCCCAGCGCTATCCCGAACTGACCCCGGACCGGTTGCTCGAACAAGCCGAGCGAACCCGGCGCCGCGGCGGCATCGCGGTCAATGAGGGCATGGTCGTCCCCGAATCGTGGGCGATCGGAATCGCCGTCCTCGACGCCCACGGCGAACCCGCACTCGCGCTGAGCATCGCGGCCATCAGCTCCCGGATGGGACCCGAACGGCAAGCGCGGCTGGCGATCCTCCTCAAGGAGGAGGCCGCCCGCCTCGCCCCCACCCTGCGCACCGAATCCTCAGCCATCTAACGACCACCACCTGCGGCCGTCCGCCCATCGCCGCACCACTGACAACGGAGAGAACATGACATCTCGCACCTCCATCATCGGATGGGAACACTCGAAATTCGGCAGACTCGACCAGCCCGACGTGACCGCTCTGATCGGGTCCGTCGTTCCGGGAGCCCTCACCCACGCCCAGGTGGCGCCCGACGAGGTCGACGGCATCTTCGTCGGCGTCTACAACAACGGCTTCTCCGACCAGGACTTCCAGGCGTCCCTGGTGTCCCTGCCGATGCCCGAATTCCAGCACACCCCCGCGATGCGCGTCGAAAATGCCTGCGGCACAGGAAGTGCCGCAATCTATGCGGCGTGCGACTTCATCGACTCCGGGCGCGGCGACGTCGCGCTGGTCATCGGCGCCGAGAAGATGACCGCGGTCGACACCCCCCGCGCCGGGGAGATCCTGCTCTCGGGTTGCTACCGTCCCGAAGAATCGCACGTCACCGGAGGATTCGCCGGCGTCTTCGCCGGCATCGCCCGCGCCTACGCCGAACGCCACGGAGATCCGAGCGCGGCAATGGCCGCCATCGCCGCCAAGAACCACCACAACGGCATGAGCAACCCGTACGCCCAACTGCACAAGGACCTCGGCTTCGAGTTCTGCAACACCGTCTCCGACAAGAACCCATACGTCGCGCAGCCGCTGCGGCGCACGGACTGCTCCCTGATCTCCGACGGGGCGGTGGCTCTGGTGATCACGAGCGCCGACCGCGCGCAGGCCGCACCGCGCCGGGTCGCGTTCCGCGCCCGCGCCCACGCCAACGACTTCCTCCCGCTCTCGCGGCGCGACCCGATCGAGTTCGCCGGCGCCCGCCTGGCCTGGAACCGGGCACTCGAGCAGGCGGCGACCTCGACCGTCGACCTCGATTTCATCGAGACCCACGACTGCTTCACCATCGCCGAGCTGATCCAGTACGAGGTGTTCGGACTGGCCGAGCGCGGCCGAGGACACGAGGTGGTCGACGAGGGGCTGGCCCTGCCCGACGGCAAACTTCCCATCAACCGCTCCGGCGGCCTGAAGGCTAAGGGACATCCGATCGGCGCCACCGGTGTGTCCATGCACGCGATCGCCGCCATGCAGCTCACCGCCGAGGCCGGCACCTTCCAACTCCCCACCGCAGATCTCGGAGGCGTCTTCAACATGGGTGGTACCGCCGTCACCAACTACGCCTCCGTGCTGGAGAGGTGGTGACCAGCATGAATGCCACCACACTCACCCACACCCCCGGTCGGCAGCGCACCACCAACCTGGCGACCCTGCTCACCCAGACCGCGGCCCGGCTGCCGGACCGGCCCGCCATCATCCGCGGCGACGAGACCTGGACATGGGCGCAGCTCGACGACCGCGTCAACGCGCTCACGGCCGCGATGCGCGGCCACGGCCTCACCGCCGGATCGGTGGTGCTGCTGCACAGCCCCAACTGCATGGACACCCTCACCGTCTTCTTCGCCACCTGGCGCCTCGGCGCGATCATCGTCCCTACCAACTGCAAGCTGGTGCCCGACGACGTCGTCCCCCTCGCCGAGACCGTGGCACCCGACCTGGTCATCTGCCACGACACCTGCCAGCCCCACGCGCGGGCCCTGAGCAGGTACGAGACCTGGGCCATCGGCGACGACCGCGACGCCGCGCAGTTCGGCAGCGCCCACGTCGCCGAGCTGATCGACAAGCATCAGGCCGACCCCGCCAGCGTCGATGCACCGGTCTACGTCGGAACACCGGCCTGGTACTTTTTCACGTCCGGGACCAGCGGGCGGCCGAAGGCCGCGATGCTCAACCACGACCAGATGGCGTTCGTGGTCACCAACCACCTGTGCGATCTGATGCCGCACCTGACCGACCGCGACGCCACTCTCGCGCTGGCGCCGCTCTCCCACGGGGCCGGGGTCCACGTCCTGACGCACATCGCCCGCGGCGCCGCGGTCGTGCTGACCACCGGTGACACCCTCGACGCCGAGGAGGCGTGGGCGTTGATCGACCAGCACTCCGTGTCGACGATGTTCACCGTCCCGACCATCCTCAACAAGCTCGTCCAGGCCGCCGGCAACCACGATCCGGCCACCAGCAGCCTGCGCTACGTCGTCTACGCGGGCGCCCCGATGACCTCGCGTGACCAGCGGATCGCCATCGACGTCCTCGGTGAGGTCCTGGTCCAGTACTACGGCCTGTGCGAGGTGACCGGAAACATCACCGTCCTGCCCCCCGAGCTGCACGGGAAGACACCCGAACCCGACGGCATCGGCACCGCCGGCTACGCCCGCACCGGGATGACCATCAGCATCCAGGACGACGCCGGGCGCGAGCTGCCCGCCGGGGAACGCGGCGAGATCTGCGCCGCCGGGCCGGCGGTGTTCGCCGGATACCTCGACAACCCCGAGGCCAACCGGAAAGCGTTCCGCAATGGCTGGTTCCGCACCGGCGACCTCGGCTACCTCGATGCGTCCGGCCTGCTGTACATCACCGGGCGCGCCTCGGACATGTTCATCTCCGGTGGCTCCAACATCGACCCCCGCGAAGTGGAAGAAAAGCTGCTCAAACACCCGGACGTCGTCGCCGCCGGTGTCGTCGGCGCCCCCGACCCGACCTGGGGTGAAGTCGGATACGCCCTCTGCGTCGTCCGCCCGGGTTCGGACCTGACCACCGACGAGCTGGCGACCTGGTGCCGATCCAACATGGCCCGCTACAAGGTGCCCAAGCGGATCGAATTCACCGCGGCATTGCCCACCTCCGGATACGGAAAGGTCACCACCATCCTGCTCAAAGCCGAGTTCACCCGGTTGGGGCTGTGGCCGAGCGAGGCCGCCTCATGAGCGCCCCCGACACCGCGCTGCTGACGGGTGTGCCGCAACTCGAGCACCCGGGACCGCCCGCCGCGCGGCGGGCGGACGCGTATCCCGCCACCCTCCACCACCTCGACACCGAACTCCCCGCGGGCCGGTCGCTGCTCCCCGCCCTGCACGACGCCGTCTTCGAACGCGGCTTCACCAGCGCCTTCGGAGAACTGCGCGGGGGAACGTTCACCGAATTCGACTACTACATCCCCTCGATCTGCCACGCCGGCACGAGTGTGGCCACCTTCAGCGACCCCCGGCGCGGACACGGCCCCGCGGCCTTCGTCCGGGGCGGGGTGACCATCGGCAAGCGCGACGGGAAGGTCTTCGCCCACTGCCACGCCATGTTCGTCGGCGCCGACGGCATCATGCGCGCCGGACACCTCATTCCGGACTCCGTGCTGCTCGGCGCCGGTGTCCGGGCCGACCTCTACGCCACCGCCGACGTCGCCATGACCGTGACCCCGGACCCGGAGATCAACTTCCCGGTGTTCCAACCACAACCGGTCCGCGAAACCACCACCACCCACGAGGGTGGGCTGCGCTCGGTGGTGGCCCGCATCCACCCCAACGTCGACATCGTCGCCGCCGTCGAGCACCTCGCCAAAACCCACCGGTTCGAAACCGCGATCGTCCGCGGCAAGGTCGGCTCCTTCGTCGGCGCGACCCTCACCCAGGGCGATCACGTCATCACCGCACCCGGACCCGCCACCGAAGTGATGTACCTCGACGGGGCGGTCACCACCGACGCCGACGGCCGGCCACGTGCCGAGTTATCCTGCGCTGCAGTGGGAATCGACGGAAACGTCTACACGGGGTCAGTGGTGCGCGGCCACAACCCGGTCGCCATGACCTTCGAACTCGCCCTGTCCGAACCAGATAGGACCATCCAGTGATCGACATCCTCCGACAGACCACCCCGCCACGGGAGAACGGTGGCGCATCCCTCGACGGGAAGGTCGCCCTGCTGTTCGGTGCGGGTACCGCACCCGACGGGTGGAGCAACGGCGGCGCCGCCGCGCTGACCTACGCCCGCGCCGGTGCCACCGTCATCTGCGGCGACATCGACGCCGCGGCCGCGACCCGCGTTGCGGACGCCATCACCGCTGACGGCGGCACGGCCACCGCACTGCAGGTCGACGTCACCACCGAAGATTCCGTGGCCGCCGCCGTCGCCACGGTGATCGACCGGCATCACCGTGTCGACATCGTCCACAACAACGTCGGCGTGACCAAGATGGGAGATCCCGTCAGCCTTTCTACCGAGGACTGGCGGCGCGCGCTCGACATCAACCTCACCAGCGTCTTCCACTCCTGCAAATACGTGCTACCGCACATGCGCGAGGCCAAAGCGGGTTCCATCATCAACATCTCGTCACTGGCCGCGGTCCGCCACACAGGGCTGCCCTACAGCGCGTACTACGCGACGAAGGCGGCGGTCAACCATCTGACCAGCACACTCGCCGTCGACGAAGCCGCCCACGGTATCCGCGTCAACGCCATCATGCCGGGACTGATCGACAGCCCCCTGATCTACCGCCAGATCGCCGGCCAGTACGCCAACGCGGACGAGATGGTCGCCGCCCGCAACGCGATCGCCCCCATCGGCCGCATGGGCACCGTGTGGGAGCTCGCGGCCGCCGCCCGCTTCCTGGCCGGCGACGCCGCCAGCTACATCACCGGCGTCTGCCTTGCCGTCGACGGCGGACTCGGAACGCGGTGCATCGCATGACCGACACCCTGACCGCCGGCGCACTGCCGGCCGCACTTCTCGACGCCCTCCCCACGAGTTGCACCACGACCGACCCCGCCATCCTCGAAACGTACTCACGGGATCAGGCCAGCTGGGCGACCCACGGCACCCCGATCGCACTCGTCCGCCCCACCACCAAAGACGAAGTGCAACAAACGGTACGCGCCTGCTACCAGCACCACGTGCCCGTCGTCGCCCGCGGCGCCGGCACCGGTCTCGCGGGAGCGGCGAACGCCGTCGACGGCGCCGTGGTGATCTCGTTCGAGAAGATGAACCGCATCAAGACGATCGACACCCTCGAACGCTTCGCCGTCGTCGAACCCGGTGTCGTCAACGACGACCTCCGCGCCGCCTGCGCCACCGAAGGGCTCTGGTACCCACCCGACCCCGCCAGCTCCCCCTGGTCCACCCTCGGCGGGAACGTCGCCACCAACGCCGGCGGCCTGTGCTGCGTCAAGTACGGCGTCACCCGCGACTACGTGCTCGCCCTCGAAATCGTCACCGGAACCGGAGAACTCACCACAGTCGGCCGCCGCACCGCCAAGGGTGTCGCCGGATACGACCTGGTCGGACTCCTCACCGGATCCGAGGGCACCCTCGCCATCGTCACCGAGATCACCGTCCGCCTGCGCCCCCTGCAAGCACCACCCACCACGATCGTCGGTTCCTTCGACTCCACAGTCGACGCCGGAAACGCCGTCCGCGCCGTCGCCCACGCCGGACTCACCCCTGCAACACTCGAACTCATGGACCGCCACTGCCTCGAAGCGATCGACCAGTGGAAGAAAATGGACCTCTCCACCGACGCCAACGTCCTGCTCCTCGCCCGCACCGACACCCCCGGCGACACCGGTGCCGAGGAAGCCGACGCCATCGTGCAGTGCTTCACCAACGCCGGCGCCACCTGGGCGATGCGCTCGAGCGACCCTGACGAGGCCGAAGCCCTGTTCGCCGCCCGCAAACTCGCCTACCCCGCCGTCGAACGACTCGGCAACGTCCTCACCGAAGACGTCTGCGTGCCGAAAGACCAGCTGCCCGCCATGCTCGCCGCGGTCGAGGAAATCGCCCACCGCAACGACACCCTCGTCGCGACCATCGCCCACGCCGGCGACGGCAACCTGCACCCGCTCATCGTCACCGCCCCCGGCGACAGCGACCAGGAAGCCCGCGCCCACCGGGCATTCGATGAGATCATGGACGTCGCGCTCGACCTCGGCGGCACCATCACCGGCGAGCACGGCATCGGCACGCTCAAAATGCGTGGCCTCACCCGGGAACTGCCCCAGCCGGTGCAGGCCATGCAGACCGCCATCAAGAACGCCCTCGACCCACGCGGCATCCTCAACCCCGGAAAGGTCCTCGAATGACGACCTCGATCACCATCAACGAGCACACACCCACCGTCGCCGCCACCGCATGGGTGGCACCGAACGCCACCCTCATCGGTGACGCACACCTCGGCGACGAAGCCAGCCTCTGGTACAACGCCGTCGTCCGCGCCGACGCCGACCGCATCACCATCGGAGCCCGTACCAACATCCAAGACGGATGCGTACTCCACGCAGACCCGGGAGCCCCTCTGACCATCGGGTCCGGAGTCTCCGTCGGACACAACGCCGTACTGCACGGCTGCACCATCGACGACGACGTCCTGATCGGCATGGGCGCGATCGTGATGAACCACGCCAGAATCGGACGCGGAACCATCATCGCGGCCGGTGCCCTTGTGTCTGAAGGCGTCGTCATCGAACCGAACTCACTCGTCGCGGGCATACCGGGCAAAGTTCGGCGCACCTGCACCCCGGACGAGCTCGACCAGATACGACGCAACGCCGACAACTACGTCAATCGAGTGGCTCACTACACCCCGAAATCCTGAGAATCCTATAGCGGAGGGAGAGACAGTCCCACCAAACCGAGACACGGAGTCTGCTGACGTAGCGAGAGGGCGCCGACGGCTCGACGGCGGCTTGATGTGTTTCGTCAGGATCGGCGAGTTTTCGGGCGCCTGCAGCGATCTCACGCATATGAGGGATCGCAGCTCAGCGGTCCTCAGTGCGCTGATCATGCCTCATATTCATGGAGACAGGACACGGCAGAACAGGTCGGGTCGGTTAGTTGGGTGACTGACCGGTGGAGTCGCGATGCTGGCGTAATCGGGATGCTTGGTAGCTGCATCGACAAACGCTTCAGCCACTACCCCCAGCTATACAGCCGGCTCGGATTCGCCCACGAACACCGGCCGCACGGCCACGACGAACTCCTCTTCGTTCTCCACCGCCACTGGAAACATCTCGGACAACACCTCGACCCCGACGACTACACCGATACCCAAGCCATCGCCGCGATCCAACGCATCACCCGCGGCAACTTCCGGCTCCTCGAACGACTCTTCCCCAAGAAACAACGAGTCCTGAAGATCAACGACCTGACCACCATCACCAACGACGTCGCCGAGGCCACGGCCAGCACCCTCGTCATCGGAAACATGACCGCCATCAAGCAACGCCAGATGACCGCCACGAAGCGCTGACATTCACAGCAGAGGGCAGCCGTCGGGGACGTCATCCCCGCGCGTTGCGGCCTGATTCGACATCTGCCAATATCGACGCATGTCGAATCAGAACCCGGCGGCGGCCGCCGAACCGTGCTGCTCGCCCCTGGCGCGCGAACCGCTGACCGAGGACTGGGCCGGCGATCTGGCCCGGATGTTCAAGGCCCTCGGTGACCCGATCCGGTTGCGACTGCTGTCGCTCATCGCCTCGCACGCCGGCGGCGAAGCCTGCGTGTGCGACATCTCGCCGTCCTTCGACCTGTCGCAGCCGACGATCTCGCACCACCTGAAGGTGCTGCGGCAGGCCGGGCTGCTCGACTGCGAACGGCGCGGCACCTGGGTGTACTACTGGGTGATCCCGTCTGCGTTGCAGCAGCTCTCGTCGGTATTGCTGACCGAGTCCGGCCCGGCGGTTCCCTCCGAGTCCTGCGCGGAGGTGCCGGCATGAGTGAGACCGCCACCGGACACCACCCGGCCGTCGTCGGGAAGCTCTCCACCCTGGACCGGTTCCTGCCGGTCTGGATCGGCGTCGCCATGGTCGCCGGTCTGCTGCTGGGCCGGACGATCCCCGGACTCGGCGGCGCCCTGTCCGCGGTGGAGATCGACGGGATCTCCCTGCCGATCGCCCTCGGCCTGCTGATCATGATGTACCCGGTGCTGGCGAAGGTCCGCTACGACCGCCTCGACACCGTCACCGGTGACCGCAAACTGCTCATCGGATCGCTGCTGCTGAACTGGGTGCTGGGACCGGCACTGATGTTCACGCTGGCCTGGTTGCTGCTGCCGGATCTGCCGGAGTACCGCACCGGCCTGATCATCGTCGGCCTGGCCCGCTGCATCGCCATGGTGATCATCTGGAACGACCTCGCCTGCGGTGACCGGGAGGCCGCCGCCGTGCTGGTCGCGATCAACTCGGTGTTCCAGGTGCTCATGTTCGCCGTCCTCGGCTGGTTCTACCTCGATGTGCTGCCCGGCTGGCTGGGGCTCGAGCAGACCACCATCGACACCTCACCGTGGCAGATCGCGAAATCGGTGCTGATCTTCCTGGGCATCCCGCTGCTCGCCGGCTACCTGACCCGCCGAATCGGTGAAAAAGCCAAGGGCCGAACCTGGTACGAGTCGAAGTTCATCCCGAAGATCGGGCCGTGGGCGCTGTACGGGTTGCTGTTCACGATCGTGATCCTCTTCGCCCTGCAGGGCGAGCAGATCACCTCTCGGCCGCTCGACGTGGTGCGGATCGCGATCCCGTTGCTGGCGTACTTCGCAATCATGTGGGGCGGCGGCTACCTGCTCGGCGCCGCCGTGGGCCTCGGATACGAGCGCACCACCACCCTGGCGTTCACCGCGGCGGGCAACAACTTCGAACTGGCCATCGCCGTCGCGATCGCCACCTACGGCGTCACCTCCGGCCAGGCCCTCGCCGGGGTGGTGGGCCCGCTGATCGAGGTTCCCGTCCTCGTCGGCCTGGTCTACGTGTCCCTCGCCCTGCGAGGCCGCTTCACCTCGGGAAAGGTGCCCACCCCGTGACCGGCAAGCCCAGCGTGTTGTTCCTCTGCGTCCACAACGCCGGTCGGTCCCAGATGGCCGCCGGGTTCCTCCTGCACCTCGCCGGCGATCGGATCGAGGTCCGCTCCGCCGGATCCGCTCCGGCCGACCGGATCAATCCGGCCGCCGTGGCGGCGATGGCCGAGGTCGGGATCGACATCGCGCAGCAGTCTCCGAAGATCCTCACTTCCGACGCCGTCGAGACCTCCACCGTGGTGATCACCATGGGCTGCGGGGACGCCTGCCCGTATTTTCCCGGTGTCAGTTACCGGGACTGGGCCCTCGACGACCCGGCCGGCCAGGGCCTCGACGCGGTCCGCCCGATCCGCGACCGGATTCGCGCCGAGGTCGAAGCCTTGATCGCCGAACTCACCCCCGCCCACTCCTGACCTCGGGCGCGGCGGACGTACCGCAGCACGTGGCACCCTCGGGCTTCGCGTCGAGATGGCCTGGGCTGCGGCCGAAGGTGTCAGAGTCGGCCAGGACGGTGTAGACCTCCCACTTCTCCCCGGCCGGGCCGGTCACCCACACCTTGTCCTGGGTGGCGAAACAACAGGTCGTGCCGATCTCCTCCTCGGTGATCAGCCCCTCACCGGACAGGCGGGCGATCTCCGCGTGCACCTTCTCCGAGGATTCGACCTCCACCCCCAGATGGTTGAGGGTGCCGCCGGAACCGGGGTTCTCGATCAGCACCAACTTCAGCGGCGGTTCGGCGATCGCGAAATTCGCGTAGCCCGGCTTCAGCTTGGCCGGTGCGGTATTGAAAAACTTCGAGTAGAACGCGACCGCCTCCTCCACGTTGTCGACGTTGAGGGCGAGTTGGGTGCGGGACATGACAACCTCCAAGAGATGTGACATATGTCGAATTATCGGGTGTCTTCAGAATCCCACCTTTTCGACATAAGTCAAGAAGGTTGGGTAGACTTGCCCTCATGCCGAAGACGCTGCCCGTGGTCGATGTCAGTGCCCCGATCTGCTGCGCCCCGGTGTCCGCCGCACCGATGGACGACGACGCCGCCCTGCAGGTCGCGTTGCGGCTCAAGGCACTCGCGGACCCGGTGCGGATCAAGCTGATGTCGATCCTGCTCACCACCGACGGCGGCGAGGTGTGCACGTGCGATCTCGCCACCGGTGTCGGCCTGTCCGAATCCACCGTCAGCCATCACCTCGGCCAGCTGAAGAAGGCAGGCATGGTCGAACCGAACCGCCGCGGCATGAACGTCTACTACAGCGCCCGCAGCGACGCCCTCGACGCTCTGCGACTCGTCCTCGACCCGAATTGCTGCACATAACTCCGTGGCCACGCCGAACTGGGAGTAGTTAGGCGGCCGAATCATTGCTGACATCCGTAGCCGCGGCGAGTAACAATGAAACCGACCACTCGCTCTGATCGCGGAACGGATCTGCTTTCGGTGGTTGCCATTCCCCGCGATGCACCAACTCCCGCAGTTCCCGATTGAACGTGAGGCGGCCGAGATGACAGCGGAAAAACCGATGCCCACGCAGACCGCCGATCAGGAGTGTCGCGACTGCGGTTACGCGCCGGAGCTGAAACGCACTCTCGGCTCCTTTCAGGTGTTCGCGATCTCGTTCGCGTTCATCTCCGTCGCGGTCGGGATCTTCGGAACCTACGACGACGTCCTGCGAGACGCCGGGCCGGTGGGGATCTGGCTCTGGGTGGTCGTGGCGGTGGGCCAGACCCTGGTGGCGCTGGTGATCGCCCAATTCGCGGCCCGCATCCCCCTGAGCGGCTCGTCCTACCAATGGGCCTCACGCCTGGCCAACCCGAAGATCGGCTGGGTGTTCGGGTGGCTGACCTTCTGCTACCTGGCGCTCGGGGTGGTCACGGTCGACAACGCGATGGCAAGCTCCGCGCTCATGCCACTGTTCGGCATGCAGCCGGACGAGGACACCGCCCGCATGATCACGCTCGTCGTCGTGCTCGTCCAGGCGGTCCTCGTCGTCTTCTCCACCCGCCTCGTCGGTTTGATCACGTCGGGAGCGGTGGGGCTCGAACTGTTGATCGTGGTGGTGCTGGCGATCGGACTGTTCGTCGCGGTGGCAGTTACCGGCAACGGCTCGATCGGCAACCTCACCTCGCGCGGAATCACCGAGGGCGCGCCCAACTACTTCGCCATCGGCGGCGGATTGATGGCCGCGATGATCATGGGCCTCGCGACACTCGTCGGTTTCGACTCCGCGGCGAACATGGCCGAGGAAGCCAAAGATCCCTTCCGCAGCGTCCCGCGCGCGATCGTGGGATCTGTCGTGGCGGCGGCGGTGCTGGGAATGGTGTTCCTGATCGCGCTCACCATCGCGATCAAGGACATTCCGCGGATCAGCGCCAGCGACACCCCGGTCGCGGCGATCCTGCGCGACCAACTGGGGCCGGTGATGGAGCACCTGCTGCTGGTCGCGATCGCGTTCGCCTTCTTCGGCGCCGGCATGGTCACCCTGGCCACCTGCTCACGCATGGTGTTCGCGATGTCGCGCGACGCACGGTTCCCGGCCTACCGACTGATGCGCCGGGTCAACCCGCGCACCCAGACACCGATTCCGGCGACCATCATGATCGTCGCCGTCGGGGTCGTCCTGATGGCGACACTTCCCGGTGGTGCACTCCTGGAGTTGCTCACCGTGGGAACGGTCATCTCGGCGGTTCTCTACGGCGGGATCATCGTCCTCTATCTCGCGGTCCGCAAACACCTCGGTCACCAGGAGGACGCGTTCGATCTCGGACGGTTCGAGGTGCCGGTCGCGATCGGCGCGCTGGTGTGGTCGGCGGTCGTCCTGTTCGTCATCGTGTCACCACCGGAGGCCGTGACCTCGATCCTGCTCGCGATCGGTCTGCTCCTACTGGGCGGGCTCTACTTCGGCTACCTGTGGTTCTTCCACCGCGAGGTCCTGGACACCGAACCTGGAGAAGCCGATGTCTTCTCACACTGAACCCGAGGTGGAACCGGTCTCCGCCACACTGACCGGCGACGTGGTGCGGGTGGGCGATCCCCGCTACGAATCGGCGCGGATCGGCTGGAACCGCTTGTACTCCCGCTATCCCGACGCGATCGTCTTCTGCTGCGACGCCCAGGACGTGGTCAACGCGGTCGCCTGGGCGCGACGGGAGGGCATCGCCCTGCGGGCCCGCAGCGGGCGCCACAGCCTCGAGGGCTGGTCGTCGATCGACGGCGGCCTGGTCATCGACGTCAGCCGGATGAAGAGCCTCACCATCGACCCGGACGCGCGCACGGCGACGGTCGGGACGGGACTCACCCAGGCGGAGACGGTCGCGGCACTCGGGCGGCGCGGCTTCGTCATTCCGACCGGCTCGGAAGGCGGCGTCGGTCTCGGCGGTGTGGTGCTCGGCGGCGGCTTCGGGTTACTCACCCGCAGTTTCGGTTTGGCGAGCGACAACCTGCTCGCCGCCGAAGTCGTGGTTGCCGACGGCGAGCACTCGGCAAAAATAGTGGACGCCACCGAGCACACCGACCCCGACCTGCTGTGGGCGTGCCGCGGGGGTGGCGGCGGCAACTTCGGGATCGCGACGTCGTACACGCTGAAGTTGCACGAGCTGTCCGACGTCACGTTCCTGGTCGCCCGCTGGACCGGGCACGACGACCTCGGCCCGCTGCTGCGCACGTGGCAGCGTGACGCCCCGATCGCCGACGAGCGCCTGACCAGTGCGCTCGAGGCGGATTCCACCGCGGTCGAACTCTCCGCCGTGCTGTACGGCGGCACCCGCGGCGAGCTGGAAGACCAACTGCGTGCGCTGCTCGCGATCGGCCACCCCGAGGTGAGCGTCGTCGAGGACGCGTGGCCGACCGTCTACGGGCAGGTCGACCGGGGCCCGAACGACGTCCCCTTCTGGAAGTTCTACTCCCAGTTCGTCACCCGGCCGTTCCCCGACGAGGCGATCGATCTGGTCGTGCGCTTCATGGACAACACGCCCAGCGGCCCGAGCAACTTCTTCTGCTCGAGCTTCGGCGGAGCCGTGCGGGACGACCCACCCGGCGGGTCGGCGTTCCCGCACCGGAACGCCCTGTTCTACTGCGAACCGGGCGCCGCCTGGAGCGACCCCGCCCTGAATGCGACAGCTCTGGGCTGGGCGGCCGATTTCTGGCGGGCCCTGCGCCCCTACGGCGACGGCGCCTACGTCAACGTGCCCAACGCTGCCGCCGCGGACTGGGAGCGCGAGTACTACGGCCCGCACCGCGAGCGGCTGCGCCGGGTGAAGACCACTTACGACCCGGACAACGTGTTCAGCTTCGAGCAGAGCGTGCCACCATGCGCCGACTGATCCTGGCTGCCCTTACGAGTGTCGGTTGACACGTTCTGCGCGTTCGGCGTTCACTGATGAGTGCAACCTCGCGATCAGCACGGTTTCTGCCACGAGCCCGCCGTCCAGCCCGGACCCGGCCCGGCACTCGAGAGACGAGACGCATCGCCATGAGCATCGGGAAGAAGATCCGGCACAAGGCCGAGACCGCCGAGGGCACCGTCAAGAAGAACGTCGGCAAGGCACTCGGAAACGAACGCATGGAGTCCGAGGGTCGCGCGCAGGAGGCGAAGGGCAACGCCAAGCAGGTCGGCGACAAGATCAAACAGGCGGGACGGAAGATCAAGAACTCGTTCAAGCACTGATCGCGGACTCCCGATTCCGCGCTTCGCCGCCCACGTCTTCTCTCCCGCGCAGGGTGGGTTCTGAGCACCCTAGGGTGGCTGTCGACACCGCCCCCGGGACGGCAGTGTTGGTGTGACCAAGGAACACTCGATCACACACCAACGAGGACTCAGCATGTTTCGTCATACCGCCATCCGCGCCGGCCTGATGTTCGCCGCAGTCGCAATCTCCGTCACCGGCGCAGCCGGGGTCGCGACGGCCATGCCCACCACGTCAGGCTCCGGCATCGCACACGTCTCGCCGTCGGACCGCGACACCCGCGACCGCGACCGCGCCGAACGGTTCGACGACAACCCGAACCCGATGTTCTGTGAGGGCAAGGCCGTCATCGCGAACTCCCAGTGCTCCACGTTGCCGTACTGAGATCTTCACGTGTCCTCAGGTGCCGGCCGAACGGCGCCGCTCACACCCGCCTGCCATCTCCGCTCGATCTGCCGCATCATCGCCGGATAGACGATCACGCGTCGGAACGGCGCGATGGCGTGCATGTACCCGGTGCCGAGCAGCCCGTTCGGCTTGGCATAGACCGCCATCTCACCGCGGTAACCGCCGGCATCGTCGGGAACCCAGCCGATGTGCATGACCCCGTGGACGGTCCGATTGGCGAGTTCCACGGCCCATTCGTCGTCGAGCAGGTAGACGGAGGTGAAGGAGCCCAGATCCGGCCCGGTCGGGGCATCGCGCAGGTCGGCCGGTAGACGGTCACGGAGCGTCGGCACCCTCGAGCCGACACCGGAGCCCGATCCGTCCCATCGGAACACGCGCCCGAGCGCCCTCCGGACCGCGAACAGCAACCGGGTGGCGCGTGAGGTGACACTCGACGAGTCGCCGGACGCCAGCCCTTGCATCAGCCGAGGAAAGTCCTGCACCAGCCGGGTGAAGTCGTTCCGGCCGCCCGGAGTCGGCAGCGCCCACACATCCTCGAGCGTGAAGTCGCGGGTGAGTTCGTGGACGCGCCAGGACCGGGAGGTGTGCACCGCGTTCGGGAGCCTCATACCGCACCTCCATGCTGTGGCAGCGTGATTCACGCTAACACCGGCGCTGCGCCTCGAACAGCTCCGACCAGGAGACACCGGGGTGCTCCTTCAGCAGCGCACGACGCTGACGTTCCGTCATACCACCCCAGATGCCGAACTCGATTCGATTGTCGAGCGCATACGCGCCGCATTCCATCGATACGGGGCAATGCCGACACATGGCCGCCGCCTTGCGCTGCGCGGCGCCTCGCACGAAGAGCTGATCCGGGTCCCCTTCCCGGCAACGTGCCCGCGTTATCCAGTCGAGTTCCATGGGACGGTCGAGATCGAGGCGCCTGTTCGGAGTGCACATGTGGAGTCGTTCCCCTTTCGAAAACCGAACACGGTCGGGGCCCTCGGAGATCCGGCTCATCCGAGTGACCTGCCCGCGCTGGTGGCATTGCATGAAGCACGCATCACGCGATCGAAAGATCCATTTGCGAAACATTTTTCGCGGCGCACCGGCCTCGACGTCGAGGCGCGATCGACAACTACCGTGCAGACAGATTAACCGCACTCCGTGCCGATTGCGCGACGAGCAACGGCACGGCGGTGGGGGGTGCAGACTGAGTTCATGGTGTCGACGCAGCGGGAGCGGGACAGGTACGAGGTGGGGCTGGAATTCGTCCTGCCGAGCCTCGAAGACGTGACCCCAGACGGGGGCCGGATCGAGTCGGGCACCATGAACCTGACCAGCGTCTACTACGACACGGCCGACCACGACCTGCTGCGCCAGCAGCTCACGTTTCGCCGCCGGACGGGGAAGGCTGACGTCGGCTGGCAATTGAAGATCCCCGGGGGCAAGGCCCGTACCGAGATCAGGATGCCGCCGGGTGAGGGTGACGCAGTACCCGACGAGCTGACAGCTTTGATTTCGGGTGTCGCACTGGGCAAACCGGTGCATCCGGTGGCCACTCTGACGACGACGAGACGCACGCGACGCCTGTTCGACTCCGAAGACCGCCTCGTGGCAGAGGTAACCGACGATCGGGTGCGCGGCACCGTCGCGGGTGACCGTGCCGTCGTGAGCAAGTGGCGCGAGGTGGAGGTGGAACTCTGCGACGCCGGAGACGAGAAACTGCTCGGGAAGATCGGTAAGCGCCTCACCCTGCGCGGCGCGAAGCCGTCATGGCACCCGTCGAAACTCGGTCGCGTGCTGAACACCGCACATCTCGTGCCGGATCGCACGAATCCGACTCCGACACAAGCCCTGCTCGTCGGCTACCTGGACGCGCAGGCGCAGGCGATCGTGGCAGGTGACGTGCGGTTGCGCCGGGGACGGGACCCGGTGCGTTCCACCCGGGCAGGAATCCGGCGGTTCCGCAGCACCCTCCGGGTCTTCGAGCGCCTGTTCGACCCTACCGCCGCGGCAGAGTTCGATGCGGAGTTGTCCTGGTATGAAAATCTTCTCGACGACGTGCGAGACCGGCAGGTGCACCGGACCCACGTCGCGGACGCGCTCGCCGGCCTTCCACCCGAACTGGGTACGGTCGCGTCGCGCGTCGGCGATGATCTGCTCGCCGACGAGCGGCGCAGCCTGCAAGACCTGACAGCCGCCTTGGACGGTGACCGCTACCGCGCGTTGCTGGCCGCGGTGGCGCGGTGGCGAACGAACCCACCTCTGACAGCCGAGGCGGCGGACGGCCCCACGGTGCTCGAACGGGCCGTTCGGCGGGCCGAACGCAAAGCCCTCACCCGGGTCGCGACCGCGGCGGCAGGCACCGACGACGAGGCGCTGTACCGGGCGCGGACGGCCGCCGAACGTGCCCGCTACGCCGTCGAACTCGCCGCACCGCTGCTCGGGACGAAATCCGCGAAGAAGAAAGCCGCCAAGTGCAAGAAGATCCAGCAGGTGCTCGGCGAGCACCAGGACAGCGTCGCCGCCGCCACGACCCTCCGGGCGTTCGGGGCACGTGCCGGCGCGACGTCGGACGAGAGCGGGTTCATCTTCGGCCTGCTGTACGCCGAGGAATCGAAGCGGACACGGCAGGCCCGCAAGGACGCCGCGGCACTCGCAGGCTAGCGGGCGGGTGCCGGCGCGAGGTACCTCAGGGTCGGGGGCACGCCGGCCGCGCAGTCCACGAACCAGGCGCCGCCTTTCGCGGTCGCCCCCGACGGTGGAACACCGGGTGTTCCGCGGGTCCGCGCGAACTCCGCCAGGGCGTTGAGGACCTCCCCGTGGGTGCAGAAAACAGTTCTGTCGGCACCGGGCGCGTGCAGGACCGCGAAGAGTTCCTCGGGCGATGCGTCGGGGCCCAGCAGCGGGTGGTCCTCCACGCTGAGACCGCGCTCGTCGGCGAGCGGCAGGAGACTCTGCCGACAGCGAGTGGTGGGGCTCGAGAACAGCACCGCCACCTCGATGCCGGTCAGCGCTTCGACCAGACCCTGCGCCTGCTGATCCCCCAACATGCTGAGCGGGCGGTCGGCGTCGGGGCCGTCCCAGTTCTTCTTGTCGCCGGCGTGGGCGTGCCGGAGCAGGATGAACAATTCACCCACCTCCTCCCGGTCACATCACGCGTCGGGCGCAGTGGATCGTCGTTGAAGACTCCCACGTGAGACTGCGGTTGACCACCCCCTGACGGTGGCGCCTCAACCCGGCGGGCGCGAAACCCGGCCGTCGCCGGATGGCGATCGGATCGCGTAGATCAGTGCCCCGATACCGAGAACGATCACGCCCGAGACCACGGATACCAGGGGTAGGAACACGGCGAGGACGACACACCCCACGGCACCGACCACCGTCACCGCGCGTGGCCACCACCTCGGGGAGAGAGTCCAGGCGGACGCGTTGGCGATCAGGTAGTAGACGAGCACCGCGAACGAGGAGAACCCGATGACCCCACGCAGATCCGCTGTCGCGGCGAGGATCGCAACCACGACGCCGACCGCCAACTCGGCCCGATACGGCGCCGCGAACCGCGGATGCACGGCGTCGAGCCGGCGCGGCAGGTGACCGTCGCGGGCCATCGCGAAGGCGGTGCGCGAGACCCCCAGCGTCAGCGCGAGCAGCGAACCGAGAGCGGCCACCACCGCGGCCACCCGGACCACCGGTTCGAGCCCACCGAACCCGGCAGCGGCAACCGCCTGCGCGAGCGGATCTGTCGCGGCGGCGAGGGCGTCCGGACCGAGGGCTGTCAGCACCGCCACCGACACGAGCAGGTACACGACGAGGGTGATGGCCAGCGCGATCGGGATGGCCCGGGAAATGGTCCGGCGCGGATCCTTCACTTCCTCGCCGAGCGTCGCGATCCGGGCGTACCCGGCGAACGCGAAGAACAGCAGACCCGCGGCCTGCAGGATCCCGATCACGCCGTTGCCGGAGCCGATCCCGAGATCGCCGACGGTGGTGTCGGAACCGGTCAGGCAGGCGGCGACCACCAACGCGAGGACGGCGAGCACCGCGACCACGATGCCCCGGGTGACCAGGGCCGACTTCTGCACCCCCAGATAATTCACCGCGGTGACGGCGGCCACCGCGATCACCGCGACGACGTGCTCGCGGCCCGGCCACAGGTACGCACCCACCGTCAGGGCCATCGCGGCGCACGAGGCGGTCTTACCCACCACGAATCCCCAGCCGGCCAGATACCCGAAGAACGGTCCCAGGCGTTCACGGCCGTAGACGTAGGTACCGCCGGACTGCGGATACAGCGCGGCGAGCCGAGCCGACGAGTTGGCATTGCAGTACGCGATCACCGCGGCCAGCGCCAGCCCGACGAGCAACGCACCCCCGGCGGCGGCCGCGGCGGGCCCCAGCGCCGCGAAGATCCCCGCCCCGATCATCGAGCCGAGGCCGATCATCACCGAGTCGAACACTCCCAGCCGCCGGTGCAGGTGCGGTGTTGCCGTCGAATGCGCGTGGTTCGAATCCTCGTTGCCGGCCATGCGTGGCGGTTCCCCTTCTGGCGTGCGGAAGTCGACCACGTCAACGGTAGTGCCAACCGGCGACCTACGCCGTTGTTGCCTTCTCGACGGCCGCGCGCATCAGTTCGGTCAGCCGTCCGATATTTTGGGGTGCGGCCGGGTAGCCGGCCGCGGTCACGCCGACGACCTGGCCGCCCGCGAGCGAACCGAATCCGATGTGCGTGTCTTCTCCCTGAGTCACCACGCCGGCGAACGCCTTGTCGCCGACATCGGCGGGCGCCGGCAGCGGCGCAAAGCCCGGGACCACTTCGCTCGCGTCGATCGCTTGCTCGAATGCGGCCGAGGCCGAGTCGGGGCCGGGATACCGATCGACCGACACCGTGATCCGCTTGCCGTCTTCCCCCTCGTAGATCACCATTCTCGTCGCGTCCGGGTTGCCGGAAGCAGTCGGGTTCTCACTCGTCGTGGTCTGGTGATCGATCTCCGGAAAGTAGCTCTGCACGACGTCCAGCGCGACCAGAACATCCTCGGGCAGCAGGTTCGTCGCGGGAGTCGTGACGTCCTGCTGCGATTCCGGTTCGGACGGCGTGGACTCCGATCCACATCCGGCCGCCGGCAGGACCGCCACCGCCATGATCGAGAGCACGGCGAGAGCGGTTCGACCGCCGCGCGGTCGCCCGCGGTTTCGCTTCGATGGCTGCACGTGACACCCCTGTCGCTCGTCGCGGTAATGCCGAGGTCCCATTCTCCGCGCCCCGACGCCTCCGAAACAATGCCGAGCGGTCTCTTCGGCCCAGAAAATGCTGACGACCAGACACCGATGGGCATGGTCGGGGCGATGCCGATTCCGCTGAGGGACAGCGGAACCAGGTAGGTGCCGACGTCAGGAACCCTCGCCCCGGGATTGCACGACCCACGCCGCGATCTGCGCGCGCGAGTTGTATCCCAGCTTCGTCAGGAGGTGCTCCACGTGCCCCTGCGCGGTGCGGGGCGAGATCACCAGTCGAGCGGCGATCTCCTTGTTGGTCAGCCCCTCGGCGATCAGGGCGGCAACCTCCCGCTCCCGTTTCGTCGGCTTCGACGACGGACCCGCGGACGCCGACGCCGACGACACCTGCTCGCCCAGTGCGTAGGCGACGGCTGCGTCGAAGCCGAACCCCCGGCCCCTTTCGTGCGCCGCGGCGTACGACTGCGCGGTCATCGCCTCCCTCGTCCGCTGTTCGCACTCGTCCTGGTACACGCTCAGGCCTGGCACCAACACCGCCGAACTGCCCACCGACCGGGTCAGCGCGTCGGCGGCTCCCATCAACACGACCGCCCGCTCAGCGTTGTCCTCCTCCGCGGCGATCCACGCGAGCGCCTGCAGGCAGACGCTGGCATTGAGCCGGTCGTTCACCCGGCGGTCCACCTGGAGTGCCTGCCCCAGGAGGCGCGCCGCGCGCTCCCTCTCGCCGAGCCGCCACACGGCGACGGCCAGCGCCCACAACGAATAGGACCGATACACCGATTCGCCCTGCGCCTCGGTGATCGCGAGGACCCGCTCATGGCATTCGATGGCTCGTGCCGTGTCGTTCAAGAGGTCGTGCGTCATCCCGAGGCCCACGATGGCGGCGACCTCGTAGAGGTCGTTGCGTCCCGCGAACGCCTCCGCGGCCTGTTCGAGCCGTGCGCGTGCGTCGGGGAGACGCCCACCGAACAGTGCCGCGTATCCGACCGTGTGGTCGACGTGGGCGCGCACCATCGGATCGGTCGTCCGGGCGGCGAGCGCCTGCGCCTCGTCTGCCAGCCTGTCCGAGACCGGGATGTCGCCCTGCACTCCGGCCAGCACGACGCCGGCGTAGAGCGCCTTGGCGCGATCACTCGTCGGCTCGGGGGGCTGCCGATCGAGGAGGCGTCCGACCCACCGCCGTCCCTCGCCGAACAATCCGCGGGACAGCCAGAACGGGTACAGAGCGGCGGCGATGCGCAGTCCGATATCCGGACTGTCGGAGATGCAGAACTCCAGCGCTTCACGGAGATTCGGTTGCTCCCGCCACAGCTGGGCGATCAACGAGAGCTGCCGGGAACTGATCCATTCGGCATCGGCCTCCAGCGCCAATCGCTCACACCAGTCCCGGTGCCGACGGCGAAGTTCGGTGTACTCCCCACTCTCCTGCGCCTTTTCGCGCCCGTAGGCGCGCAAGGTCTCGAGCATCCGGAACCGCACCGCGGTACCCGACTCTTCGCGTGTCAGGATCGACTTGTCGACGAGGAAACTCACCGTGTCGAGCAGGTCCTCCGCCTCGTCGCCGCCGCACACCTGTTCCGCGGCCTCGAGTTCGAAACTGCCCGCGAACACGGCGAGCTGCGCCCACATTCGTTGTTCCGCGGGCGTACACAGGTCGTAACTCCAGTCGATGCACATCCGCAACGTCTGCTGCCGCGACGGCGCATCCCTGCTGCCGCGGGTGAGAAGCAGGTAGCGGTCGGTCAGCCGCCGCAGAATCTGGTCGGGCGTCATCGCACGAAGTCGGGCGGCCGCCAACTCGATCGGCAGCGGCAGTCCGTCCAGCCGCTGGCAGATTCGGGCGATGGTGACCTTGTTGTCCTCGGTGAGCTCGAACCCGGGGACGGCGGCGGCGCCCCGCTCGACGAACAGGGTGACCGCATCGTTGCGGGGCAGACCCTTCGGGAGGTTATCGGGATCCGGGACCGGCAGCGGGGGAATCAGCAGCGCCGCTTCCCCGCCGATCCCGAGCGCTTCGCGACTGGTGGCGAGAATCCGCAACTGCGGACACGCGCGAAGCAGGATCTCGGCGAGCTTCGCGGCCGCGGCCACCACCTGCTCGCAGTTGTCCAGCACGAGCAGCAGCTCCCGCGGGGCGAGGAACTCGACCAGCACCTCGTGCGCGGATCGCGCCGACTGGTCCCGCACCCCCAGCGCAGCCGCTACCATCCCGGGCAGCAGCGAATCATCGCGCAGCTCACCCAGTTCGACCAACGTCACGCCGTCCGAGAAGTTCCGTTGCGCCTTGGTGGCGGCACGCAGCGCGAGCCGGGTCTTGCCCACCCCGCCGATTCCGGTCAACGTCACCAGCCGCGACGTCGACAGCAGGTTCGTCGCCTCGGCCAGTTCGGTGCGGCGGTCCACGAAGCTGGTGAGCTCGAGCGGAAGTCCGCCCGTCCGGCCCGAATCGGCCGGTGACCACGCGGGCCTGCCTGACGCACCTCCCTCCGGCGAACGGCCCCCCACTACGGACGACCCACCCTGCACCGCACCGGGTTCCGGATGCATTGCCATCTCGTCGACCGGGAAGCCGTGATGCAGTTGGCACTCACGAAGTTGCCGGCCCAGCTCCACCGCGGAGGGTCGGTCACGGGGGTCGGCGGACATCGCGCGCTCGATGACGGCGCTGATGTCCTCGGCGATGCCGTGCTCGCGCGGATTCGGAACCGGCTCGGACGTGATCCGCAGGAACTGCGCCACCAGTTGCTCACCGCTGCGGCGTTCGAAGGCGGCGTGCCCGGTGATGGCCGCGAACAAGGTGGCGCCGAGACCGTAGACGTCGGCGGCAGGACTCGGGGGGTCGCCGGCCACCACCTCGGGGGCGGTGAACGCAGGCGATCCCGTCACGATCCCGGCATTCGTTTCGAACCCGCCGGCGATGTGCGCGATGCCGAAATCCGTCAGCGCCGGCTCACCGTAGTCGGTGATGAGGATGTTCCCCGGCTTGACGTCGCGATGGAGGATTCCGAGGCGGTGGGCGGTCTCCAGTGCCCCGGCCGTCTTCACTCCGAGCCGCAGCGCTTCGTCCGGTGGGAGCGGTCCGTGGCGCCGGATGCGCTCGTCGAGGGAACTCTGCGCGCAGTACGGCATGACGATGTAGGGCCTGCCGTTCTCCGTGACGTCCGCGTGCAGAACGTTGACGATGTTGGGGTGTCCGGTCAGCCTGCCCGCCGCACGCTGTTCGCGCAGGAACCGCGCCCGGTTCTCCTCGTCCAGGTCAGCGGTGAGGACCTTGACCGCCACGGTGCGGTCGAGCGCGGTCTGGCGGCAGCGGTACACCACCCCGAAGCCGCCGCGGCCGATCTCCTGGGCGTCGTCGAACCCGGCCGCCGCCAACTCCGCGGTGACCGAACCGGACACGTCGCGTTGGGTCGCGAACGGATCGACATCAGTCATCGACTACATCGATTCATCCCCTCAGGATATCGCCGACTGCCCGTCCGACGGCCGACTTGCAGCGCACGTCGGCCGAACCGGAATGAGACGTAGCGCGTGCGTCGGTACCGTCCAGTCCGTTCTTCCGCCGAGCAGCCGGTCGGGGTGATTCCGCGGCACCGAACATTTCCGCCTCACACCGAGTAACTCGCCCCTCGGTGGGGTACTCGACATTCACGCTGCACCGGGCTCGGCGGCCCCGAGACGCAGCCAGGTCCCCTGACCGGTCCCCCTCGGCCGGGTGGCCGCCCGCCGCCCGTGTACGAGGACGCCCCCCTCTTCCTCGGACACGGGCGGCACCCATCTCGGTAGCCCGCCTGGCGACGACGATCTCGATTTGCGACACGATGACGACGGCGGATGGTTCGTCCAGGGTCCCCGACCGCGATCGCGAGCCCTCACTCCAGGACCTCACCCACTACAACACCGTGTCCCTGTTCACCGAAGACGCCACCTCCGCGGCAAACTGCTGTGCTCCGTGACATTCCTCGTCGACAAGTCAGCACTGATCCGCGAAGAACACGGCGATCGCCGTCCGCCTCGCGATCTCGCCACAATCCCGTTCTCGGCAGCCACCTTCGAGGTGCAGCCCTGGCTGACCGCGACGATCTCGCCGTTGGCGGCCTTCAGGTGGCAACCGGAATTGACGGGCGGTGTCCTTGAACATCTCGAACTTCGCAGTCATCATGCCTCCTCGGGATGGCTCTCAGGAGTTCGCGGACCACTGCTCAGGGTAAACCTGGACGTGGACAGCGCGGGTTGAAGCGCCAATCCATCGAATCGTTGCAGCCGATCAATCACCCCGACCGACCACCCATCGCTTCTGCAGCCGATAGCACCGCGAACCGGGGCACACGACACGCCGACTCTCTCGACGGCGCGGCAGGGTTGAGGTCGTCAAGCAGACCCATTGGAAGAACTGGCGAGTTCCGCAGGTAATGGTCCGTGTCGGTCACCGACAAGGTGCGCCGGGCAATTCGTGAGAGTTACACCCCGGGAGGTCGGCGATCTGGCCGAATCCGTTGCAACCCGGTCTCGATAATTTGTTACACAACAGTTTCCGATGTCGGCCATCATTTGAGCGTCCCGACGCGGATCTGAGTGGAGTCGTCACCATCGGTGGGGTGAGTTCGGTGTGCCATTGTATCCACCCCACCACAGCGTGTCTCGGCATTCCCGGTCTACGGGTACAGGCCGCGGACCTGGTGTGCCTCGGCGACCTTGCCGACACCCAAGACATGGGCTGCCAACCGAAGTGGAATTCTCTTGTCGCCTGCGAGAGCCCACACCGACTGGGATGCGGTACGCATCAGGGCTACAAGCTTGCGGTCCACTTCCTCGCTGCTCCAGGAAAAGGCCTGCAGGTTCTGCACCCATTCCAGGTAGGAAACGACGACACCGCCGGCGTTGGCGAGGATGTCCGGAACGACGGTGATGCCCTTGTCAACGAAAGTCGCGTCGGCCTCGGGTGAGGTCGGCCCGTTCGCACCCTCGACGATCATTCGCGCGCGGACGGTCTCGGCGTTCTGCCCGGTCAGCACACCGTCCATGGCAGCGGGGACGAGGACATCCACATCGAGCGCGAGCAATTCCGCGTTGGAGATCTGTTCGGCGCCATCGTAACTGGCGAGGGTTCCACCGCGACCCACCCACTCATGGATCGCTGCGATCTCGAGCCCGGATTCGCGGTAGCAGCCGCCGGTGACGTCCGAGACCGCCACCACCCGGCAGCCTTCGTCGGCGAAGAACTGCGCCGCGTGGGCACCGACCTTCCCGAACCCCTGAATGGCCACCGACGCGCCGACCGGGTCGATCCCCTTCTGCCGCATCGCTTCCAGCGCAGCGAGGACCACCCCACGGGAGGTGGCACCGGCCCGGCCGTTCGACCCACCGACAGCCAGGGGTTTACCGGTGGTAGCTCCGTGGACAGAGTAGCCGGCGCTGACGGAGTAGGTATCCATCATCCAGGCCATGGTGGTTTCGTCGGTATTGACATCGGGAGCGGGAATGTCCTTGTCGGGACCGATGAACGGCAGGATCTCCTGGGTGTATCGGCGGGTGAGTCGTTCCTTTTCCGCCATGCTCAGGACACTGGCATCTACCGCGATGCCGCCATTGGCCCCGCCATAAGGTAGGCCGAGGAGGGCGCACTTCCAGGTCATCCACATCGCGAGCGCGGTGACCTCCTCGATGTCACTGGCGGGGTGGAATCGGACGCCTCCCTTGCCGGGGCCGCGGGTGAGGTTGTGCTGGACACGGTAGCCGGTGTAGATCTCGGTGGTTCCGGTGTCCCGGCGCAGGGGCACGGCCACGGTCAGGGACCGGCGGGGTGTGGCGAGTAGCTGATGGAGTCCCTCGTCGAGTCCGAGGAGATCAGTGGCGTTGCGCAGTTGGGTCAACGCTGCCCGGTGGGCGAGTTGGCCGGGGGACGGCGGCGCACCGAAGGTCGCGGGAGCGGTGGGGTTCGGCTCTGTAGCGGTGTGGAGATCGGTGATCGTCATGCGGGCGGCCTTTGCTGGTGTCTTGCCTCGACGGTCTGGATGGCGCGATCGAGGCGCTCGATCAGGTACTCGGTTTCGGAGTCGTCGATGATGGTCAGAGTGGTGGCCGCGACCGCGCCGCGGGCGACGATGTCTTCGTCGCGGAACACACGCAGCACCGCCGAGACTCCGGAGTCGACGACGCCGCCTCAGGAAGATGGTCTAGGACACGGCACCTACGATGCGCCGGCCGGACCGGGCGCGGGAGATCAGCACGGTCACCACGACGAGCAGGGCGAGCACTCCGGACAGCCCGTAGCCGATGCCGTAGAGGCCCTTGGCGGCG
>NZ_JBHURF010000057.1:0-27454 GCF_042674125.1 Rhodococcus sp. NPDC056960
ATTCAGACCAGTTGGGTGAAGTTGGGGGTGACGGGCACCCAGGTGATGTTGCGGGGCGGGGCGAATGATCTCGGGGGCACGTTGATGGAGGAGACCATCTCCCGGATGGCGGGATCCGAGCACGGATCGGAGAAGACCGTCGCCGAGTTGCGGGCCATCGCCGAGGGCATCGGCCGACCCGCCCGCGAACGCACCACCACCCATACCCGTCTTCACGTCCCGCTGACGATATGAGCACGTCCGGGTTCGGCGGCTATGCGGTGGTGGTGCCGATCAGATCGTTGGCGACGGCCAAGAGCCGGCTTCGGATATCCGAGACGATGCGGTCGCAACTGGTGTTGGCGTTCTTCCTCGACACGGTCACCGCGCTCGAACGCAGCACAGCGGTGGAGCGGATTGTGGTGGTCTCGAGCGACGCCGTCATCCGGTCGTGGGTTCGGGGGCGCTGCGAGATCGTGGCGGACGACGAAACCGGGCTCCCTGACGCGGTGGATCGCGGTATCGAAAGACTGCGGTGGGTGCGCCATTCCGGGCCGGTGGCTGTCGTTCTCCCGGACCTACCGTATGCGACCACTGAGGCATTCGACGTGCTGTTCGGCGCTGCACGCGAACACGTGCGGGCCTTCCTGGCCGACGATGCCGGCACGGGCACGACATGCGTGACAGCAGCATCGACCGAGGCGGTGCTGCACCGTTTCGGACCGAACTCGGCGAGCGCGCACGCCGAGGCCGGCCTTGCAGCACTCGATCTTCCAGTCCCCGGCCTACGTACTGACGTAGACGTACTTGCGGATTTTCGCCAACTGCAAGCCCACTGGGTGGGTGACGCAACCAATAGGGTCCTGAATCGCTGGAAAATCCCCGTTGAACAAGGATGCAGGGATCGGAAGGGTAGACACGCCGGATTGTGCATCCCACGTTAGAGGTTCCAGAGCCGGAGCAGTGCGCCGCCACCGTCATCACCTCCGCCCGCGCGGCAGCTCTCAGGGCGTAAGACGCCCTCGACTCAGCTCCCCTCGAGTTCGGGCGCACTTCTCGCAACTACGGCGGGATCGGGCGAAACGTTTGTGCAGCTGTCGAAATCAGCAGCCCGACGACGAACATGTTGAACCCACATCGGTCGGAACGCCATCGGTCAGATTTGCAACGCTATCGGCCAGATTTGCATGGACAGGCAGCGTCGTGAACCGGCACGCCACGGCCCGTGCTCCGCGACCGGGCCGATGTGCGCTACCGCCTCTTCTGCCGCAGGCGCGAAGTACTAACTGGTGTGGGCGATCTGGTCCCAGCCCTCGACGGACTCGGGGGTGCGGGGTGCGGGTCCGGTGTAGATGGCGGCGGGGCGGACGAGTTTGCCGAGGCGTTTTTGTTCGAGGATGTGGGCGCACCAGCCTGCGGTGCGGCCGCAGGTGAACATGGCGGGCATCATGTGGGCGGGGACCTCGGCGAAGTCGAGGATGACCGCGGCCCAGAATTCGACGTTGGTTTCGATGGCCCGGTCGGGGCGGCGTTCGCGTAGTTCGGCGAGGGCGGCCTGTTCGAGGGCGGCGGCCGCCTCGTAGCGGGGGGCGTTCAGGCGTTTGGCGGTGGCGCGGAGCACCCGGGCGCGGGGGTCTTCGGCGCGGTAGACGCGGTGCCCGAAGCCCATCAGCTTTTCCTTGCGGTCGAGGATGCCCTTGACCAGGGTGCGGGCGTCGCCGGATTTTTCGGTGTCCTCGATCATCGGCAGGACGCGGGCGGGGGCGCCGCCGTGCAGGGGGCCGGACATGGCGCCGATGGCGCCGGAGAGGGAGGCGGCGACGTCGGCGCCGGTGGAGGCGATGACGCGGGCGGTGAAGGTGGAGGCGTTCATGCCGTGTTCGGCGGCGGAGACCCAGTAGGCGTCGATGGCTGCGACGTGGGCGGGGTCGGGGTCGCCTTTCCAGCGGACCATGAATCGTTCGGTGACGGTTTTGGCTTCGTCGATGCGTGTTTGGGGGACGGCGGGTTGGTAGATGCCGCGGGCGGATTGGGCGACGTAGGACAGGGCCATGACGGAGGCGCGGGCGAGTTGTTCGCGGGCGGTGGTGTCGTCGATGTCGAGGAGGGGTTGGTATCCCCAGATGGGGGCGAGCATGGCGAGGCCGGCTTGGACGTCGACGCGGACGTCGCCGGTGTGTACGGGGAGGGGGAACGGTTCGGCCGGGGGGAGTCCGGGGCCGAAGCGGCCGTCGACGAGCAGGGCCCAGACGTTGCCGAAGGTGACGTGCTGGGAGACGAGTTCTTCGATGTCGACGCCGCGGTAGCGCAGGGCGCCGCCGTCCTTGTCGGGTTCGGCGATGTCGCTGGTGAACGCGACCACGCCTTCCAGTCCGCTGACGAAATCGTCCGGCACACCCGTGCGGTTGGTGACCTCTGCAGTACTCATCGTGATCGTTTCCTCGAATGTTGTCGTGCCGACAGTAGTTCTCCGCCTCGGGGTGTCGAACCCGCCCGGACCATGTGTAGCGTCTCCCTGCCGCAGTACCTCGCGAGAGGGATTCCCCATGGATCATCCACTCAGTGGACGCCCTTTCGGCCGCTTGATGCCATTAGAATTCGATGGCTTCCGGTACGCAAGGGAACCGCGCACAATGCTCGCCGGTCGGACGTCCCGATATCCGATGTCCACTGAGTGAACGCGATAAGTCACCTCATGGCGGGTAGTCGTGGCAGCTGTCGGAAATGCGAGGTGCGATGCGCCTGATGATCTACATTTCGTGGTTTCGCATCGACGGCAGGCTCCGCCCGCCTACGGGTCATCGAGGGCCGATCAGTAGGGCGGGGTCGATGTCGAGGACGTCGGCGACAACGGCTGCGGTGATGGGCCCCTCGCGCAGGATGCGGGGAATGGTCCCGGTGAGGTCGACGATCGTGGAGGCGACTCCGGCGGTGGCCGGCCCACCGTCGAGATACACCGACACCGACTCGCCGAGTTGTGCCCGTGCCTCGTCGGCAGTGGTGGCCGGCGGCTGTCCGGATACGTTGGCGCTGGACACCGCCATCGGCCCGGTCTGACGAAGCAGTTCGATCGCCACCGGGTGCTGCGGCATCCGTAGCAGCACCGTGTCACCCGTGTTCCCGAGATTCCACGCGAGAGCCGGGGCCTGTTTCAACACCACGCTCAGAGCGCCGGGCCAGAACGCCTCCATCAGCTTGCGGGCCGTCTCGGGCACGGACGACACGAGTTCGTCGACTCCGTCCCACGAATCCACCTGCACCGGCACCGGCATATCGGGACCGCGGTTCTTCGCGGCCAACAGCGATCTCACTGCGTTGGCGTCGAAAGCGTTGCAGCCGATCCCGTACACCGTGTCGGTGGGCAGCACCACCAGGCGCCCAGCTTTTGCCGCGTCGACCGCGGCGCGGATGCCGGCGGGCCGGCTCTGAATGTCGGTGCAGTCGAATATCGTGCTCACTCGAGGGGACCTTACCTTCCAGGAATTCTGAGCATCCCGCCAGCGAGATCTGACGGTCGTTTCTGCGTACTGTGTTCGGACCCAATGCACTTGCCCGGATGCTTTGCGGCGCCATATCGGTCGCAAAGCCCTGCATGAGTCCGACCAGAGAGGCTCGCGCGGGCGTCAACGGCTAAGGTACGCCGAGCGTCATTGTGCGGCGTCGGGGCCTCGGCTGAGGGAGGCAAGGAGAGCCAAGAGGCAGGTGCTCGCGAGGGTGAGCAAGGCCCACTTGTAGCCGGTGGTGAGAGCGTCCATGGTCGGTGGTGTGAGGCCGGAAATGGAACCGGCGTAGGCCGCCTGCTTGGTGGGGCCGGGCAGTCCGCTGGTCACAACGGCCAGGGCCAGCGCGGTGCTGAGTGCGTAGCCGGCGTTCTGGGCGGTCTGGCGCACGCCGTTGGCGATGCCCCGTCGGTGCGTCGAGACCGATCCCATGATCGATTTGGTGTTGGGTGTCGTGAACAGGCCCACGCCGGCACCGACAGCCATCAGGCATGCGGCGAGGGCGACACTGTTCATCGAGGGTTCGATGAGCGCGGAGAGTGCGAACAGCCCAGCGGCCGTCACAACCAGCCCGGCGCTCGAAAGTGCTCGCGCACTGCAGTGATTGAGAAGCCTGCCGGCTACGGGAGCCGTTGCGGCCATGGCCACAGCGACAGAGAGGACCTGGAGGCCGGCCTGGTAGGGCGGCATGTCGGCGGCGGCCTGAAGATACAGCGACATCAGCAGGACGACAGCAAAGTACGCCATCGTCATGAAGAAGAGCGCGAGGTAGGCCATGGAGAGGGTCCGGCCGGCGAAGAGGTCCAGATCCAGCAGCGGATGCCGCCGGCGGGCCTGGACGATAAGGAACAGCGGTGTGAAAATGACGAACGGCACGAGTCCAGCGAGGACAGGGAAACTGGTCCATCCCAGGGCTCCGCCTTCGGAGAGGGCCAGGATGAGGCCGCCGAGGGCGAGAACGGACAGCACGGCACCCAGGTAGTCGAAAGGCTCCGTTTCGGAGTGCGCGGGGTCGGGGGGAAGGCGTAGTCCGGCCCACGTCAGGGCGATGAGACCGACGGGGACGTTGAACCAGAACACTGCGCGCCAGCCGAAGCCAGAGGTCAGAGCGCCGCCAAGCGCCGGGCCGACGACTTGGGCGAGGGCGGCGATGGTGGTGTTGATGCCGAGGGCAGTAGCCAGGCGGTTGACGGGAAAGGCGTCGGTGATCAACGCAGTGATGTTGCACAGCAGCGCGGCGGCGCCGACGGCCTGCATGCATCGGAACACGATCAGCCACTCGATGCTCGACGCCAGGGCGCACAGCAGGCTTGCCGCGGTCAGCACGGCGATGCAGGCCTGGTACAGGCGGCGGCGGTCGATCATGTCGGCGACCCGGCCGAAGACGAATACGAGCACTGTGGTGACGAGCATGTACGACAGCAGCGTCCAGGATGCGCCGGAGGCTGACGCGTCGAAGTGCCGGCTGATGCTGGGCAGCGCAACGTTGATGGCGGAGGTGTTGACGCCGGCGAGGAACCCTCCGAGTCCCGCAGCGACCTGCACCTGCCACAGGAGAGGAGCACGGACCCGGGATGCAGACTGGGTGAGTGGGGTGGTCATGGTCTCCTTGTGCCGTTGTCTCCGCCGCGTGCACCGGGCGGGCTCAGGCTGTGCGGGCGGCGATTTCGAAGGCGGCGACGTCGAGGATGTCGGCCTGCGTCGGTAGGACCGACGCCATCAGGGTGTGGTGGAGCGTGGGGTCGGGGTCGTCACAGACATCGCTCAGAACCAGCAGGCGATAGTCGCGGTCGGCGGCGTCACGCACGGTGGACAGAACCACGCCGCTGGTGAAGATGCCGGCGAGGATCAAGGTATCGATGCCCTGTTCCCGCAGGAGCGAGTCGAGCGAGGTGGTGCTGAAGGCGCCGACGCGAATTTTGGTGATCGTTGGTGTGTCGGCATCCGAGCGGAGCAGGGGGTGAACGTCGTTGTCCGGATCGGCGGCCGCCAGGGCGCGGTTTTCGGCCACCGATGCGAAGGCCTTGTTGTGGGAGGGCACCGCCGCGTAGTCCTCGGGTGTGAAGGCGACGCGGACGTGTATCTCTCGGATACCTGCTGCGCGGGCGGCACGCTGAGCGCGTCGGGCGCCGCCGAGGATGCGGTCCGGCTCGGGCAGGGCCGCCAGTAGCGGCTTCTGGAAGTCCATGAGCAGCAGCGCCGTCCGGTCGGACACGAGTGTGGGAGTCTGACTTGCCAACGGTTTGTCCTTCGTCGTCGATGGTCAGGGCAGGGCGATGTATTTGGTTTCGAGATATTCTTCGATGCCTTCGCTGCCGCTTTCGCGGCCGAGGCCGGATTCCTTGACGCCACCGAACGGCGCGGCGACGTCGGAGATGATGCCGCGGTTGACGCCGACCATGCCGGATTCGATCGCCTTCGACGCCCGGAGGGCGCGGTCAAGGCTCTGGGTGTAGAGGTAGGCGGCGAGGCCGTATCCGGTGTCGTTGGCGGCGGCGATGCCCTCGTCTTCGCCGTCGAAGCCGACGATCGCGGCGACCGGACCGAACACCTCTTCGGCGAGGATGCGCGCGTCGGCGGTGACCCCGGTCAGAACGGTCGGCTGGTAGAAGTAGCCGACCTCTCCGGTGCTGTCGCCACCGGTCGCGATGCCGGCGCCCTTGTCGACGGCGTCGATGACCAGTGCGGCGACGGAGCGGCGTTGTTTCTCGCTGACCAGCGGCCCGACCTGGGTGCCCTCGGCGTCGCCGGGGCCGATGGTCAGTGCCGCCATCCTTGCGGTGAGCTTCTCGCTGAATTCGGCGCGAACCGTGTTGTCGACATAGATGCGGTTGGCGGCGGTGCAGGCTTCGCCGGTGTTGCGCATCTTCGCCGTTATTGCCCCGTCGACTGCGGCGTCGATGTCCGCGTCGTCGAAGACGACGAAGGGGGCGTTACCGCCGAGCTCCATCGATGTGCGCAGCACGCCGTCCGCCGCAAGTTTGAGCAGGGATTTTCCGACACCTGTCGATCCGGTGAAGGTGAGTTTGCGCAGACGCGTATCGGCGAGCAAGGGGGTGGTCAGGTCTGCAGAGTGCGTGGTCGGAAGCACCGACAGCACACCGTCCGGCAGTCCGGCGTCTCGGAACACCTCGGCGAGCAGCAGCATCGTCAGGGGTGTCTCGGCCGCCGGTTTGACGATGACGGTGCAGCCGGCGGCGAACGCGGGTGCGATCTTTCGAGTCCCCATCGCAAGAGGGAAGTTCCACGGAGTGATCGCCAGGGTGGGGCCGACAGGTTCCTTGGTGACCAGGATGCGCCCGGTTCCGGATGGGGATTCGGTGTAGCGGCCGTTGATGCGGACCGCTTCCTCGGAGAACCAGCGGAGGAACTCGGAGCCGTAGTTGACCTCACCCTGGCTCTCGGCGAGGGGCTTTCCCATCTCGAGGGTCATCAGCAACGCGAATTCGTCCCGGCGTTCGATCACGATCTCCCACGCGCGACGCAGGATCTCCGATCGCACCCGTGCGGGCGACGCGGCCCACCCTTCCTGCGACGCGACTGCGACGTCGAGCGCGGCGGCCCCGTCTGCCGCGGTGGCATCGGCGACGCTCGCGAGGACCTCGCCCGTTGCCGGGTTGTGCACCTCGAAGGTGGCATCGGTTGATGCGGGGAACTGCTTGTTGCCGATCCACAGTGTGGTGGGAACCGACGTGAGGAGAGCAGATGCTGCAGTCATGGTCCTGTCTTCCGTGATTCGTGAAGGTGAGTGCGGCCGAGAAGGCGCTGCGGGTGGTCAGTGCTCCCCGAACCGGTATCGGACCCGCCCGAGCCGTCGACGACTGTCCAACTCGGCCAGGTCGATTCGGAAGAGTCGCAGCGTGAGAATTGAATCCCCCGTGGCGATACCCGTGTGAGGTTCGGAATGTGAGACTTTGTCGGCCCGATGTCAGAGCTCGAGGCGGCCCACAACACCATTGTCGGACGAGGTGATCTCGATGGATGTGCCCAGATCGCTCGACAGCGTGGTCAGGCGCTCCAGGATGTCGCGGCCGTCGTTCTCCGAGGCGATGACCGGGCATCCTCGCTGACCACGTGATTGGCCGAAGCCCAGCGTCACGGGTACGAGCTCCGACGCGACCAGTTCGCCGTCTTCGAACTGGAAGCGGGGGACGATCGTCTCCCAGAACTCCTTTCTGGTCGCATAACCGGTGATGCGGTCGTAGAAGTCGGCGACGGTGGAGTCCTTGGGGAGGCCGGCCTGTTCGTAGACCTCGATCGGCAGCGCATCGAGCGTCTCCAGTGTGAAAATGAAATTTCCCAGTGAGTAGCAGATCGGCTTGCCGCGGTAGAGCTCGATCCCGCGCAACATGTGCGGGCCACTTCCCAAGATCGCGTGCGCGCCGGCATCGATGAGCGAGTGGGCCAGTGGCCGAAGGAAGTCCGCGGGAGTATCGGTGTTCCACGTGCCGCCGGCTCCTTCATGACAATGCAGTGCCACGAGCACCAGGTCGGCCTGTCGCTGTGCCTCGTCGACAGCTGCCACCAACGCGTCGGCGTCTCTCTGCAACACCGAGAAATCGATGCGCGATGTCTCTGCGGGTGCGAAATGAATTCCCTCGAGGGCAAATCCGCCCGCGGGCGGCCCGTCCCACATGTTGCGATCGGGATAGGGCAGAAACACCCCCGGTGCAGTGGTGCCCGAGGGGGTGACGTTGACACCGGTCTCGAACAGCAGTTGCCGCAGTGCGTCGAACCTTCCCTGTTCGACGTGGTGGGTGCGCTGGAGTCGGATCGGTGCGAGTCCGGGGCGACCGTCGTCGGCCTCGCCGGGATCGGCTGCCGCGGCGAGGCGCGCATTGCTCGAACCGGCTGCGATGAGAGCCACGCGCGCCGAACCGGTTTGGAAGTAGACCGGGCGCCGGGCTTCTCGCAGGGTGTGGCCGACTCCGGCGAACGGCATGTTGCGACGGTGCAGCTCATCCATCGAGTCGACCAGGCCCGCGGTGCCGTAGTCGGTCGCATGGTTGTTGGCCATCCCGTAGACGTCGAAACCCATCCAGGTGAACTCGTCGAGCAGGTCCTGGCGGACCCCGAGGTGGGTGCCGTGATAGGTGGTCGCGGGGCTACGGCGGGGGCCGGGGAAGACGTTCTCGAGGTTGGTGAACGAGACATCGGCACCTCGGATGAGGTTGACCAGTTCGGTGAATCCCGGATGCTGGACCGCGGTCAGATTGCGGGTCAGGATCGAGTCGCCGGTTCCGACGATCTCAGTCTTCATATCTCTCTCCTTGGCTGTGCGCCCACCGCGTGAGGCAGGAACCCGTAGGGTCGTACGTCGGCACCGGTCGGGTTGGTTGGCGACGGCGAGGTCTGCTGGCTCGGTGTGTGGCGCGGCTGGAACTTCCGCAGGCATCGGTGGGTACGTTGTGCCCGTCCGGTACTGGTTGCGAACGACTCGGGTACTTCGGCGACGTAGAAGGCTCCGCTGGAGTCGACCGCGATCGCATGGGGGGCGGAGAACTCGCACTCGGGTGGTTCGATTCGTCCCACGAGCGTTCCCTGCGGAGACCAGACCGATACTCGTCCGGGCCGCGTAGCGTCCGCTCGACCGAGCCGCCAGGACGCGAGGTCCAGCGGGCCGCGGGGTAGCTCGGTGACGTAGAGGAACCCTCGCCGATCGACGGCGACATCGGTCGGTCGTTGCACGTTGTCCCACACGTCGAGCAGTTCGCCGTTGCCGGTGAACACCTGAATGCGGTCGTTCTCGCGGTCACACACCAAGATTCGGCCATCGTTGTCCACCGTGAGGCTGTGGGGGATGACGAAATGACCGGGTTCGGGTCCAGGGCCGCCCCAGGAGGTGAGGAGCTGTCCGTCCGCGGTGAAGCGGTGGACACGGCAGTTGCGGTATCCGTCGCTGACGTAGAGGTCACCCGAGGGCGAAGACACCAACTTGGTGGGCCGATTGAACGGGAGACCTCCGCCCATATGGCTGAGTGCGTCCTCGAGCCGGGGATGGGTGCTCTGGTCGAACCCTGTACGCGAGGGGGCGCCGTCGCCGATGGAGCCGAGTAGCCGTCCATCGAGGTCGAACGTGAAGACTCTGTGGCCACCGTCGTCGGCGATGCGGACCAGGTCGTCGCGACCGATCGAGATCAGATGCGGTCGGTCGGAGAACCACTCGTTACGCCAACGACCCACCACTGCGCCGTCGCGGTCGAGCACTGTGACCGCGACGGGCCCCCGTTGCAGGAGGTACACCCGGTCGTGGGTGTCGACGGCGACCCCGGTGACGTCCTCGTACCAGAGCTGGCCGCTCCAATCGTCGACTTCGTCGTAGTTCACCACCGCTCCGCTCACCGGTCCGCCAAGGTAACCCATCGAGGGGTGAGGATGGCGTCGTCGTCGGCTCCGTCTTCGAGCAGGGAGGCGACCGGCGCTTCGTCCATGAACCAGTCGGAGAAGTCGTAGGAGCGCCATGCCTTGTCCGAGGCGTGGAACGAAGCAATTTCCAGGGGGTTTCCGCTGGGATCGAAGAAATAGATCGACGTGATGAAGCGGTGCGTGTTGTCGACCCCGCGACGTTCGGTCAATTCGGAGACCGGGACCCCGTTGGCGAGGAGATGCTCTCTGAACCATTCCACGTCGTCGTGGGTGGGCACGTCGAAGGAGAGATGGTCCATCTTCTGCGGTTCAGTGGGCTGGCTGCAGCGCTCTTTCCCGGCGGCCGGCCACAGTACGGAGCTGACCGGAGCGTCGGGTCGCCGGCTGACCTCGGGTGTCTCGTACAGGGAGAAGAGCTCGCCGTTCCCCATTTCGAAGAAGACCTGGCGCAGGTTCATGGTGACCGCGACCGACGACGGCTCGGCCTCGGTCTCGACGGCCGAGCCGGTGGAATGGTGCGCTGCGGTGCGCAGGCCGTTGGCAGAGGACTCGAACCGGACGGTCCGCACAACGCGGAAGCCGAGCAGATCCCGGTAGAAGCGCACTCCCTGGTCCATGTCGGTGGTGAACAGCACCAAGTGGTTGATGCCCGAGATGCGCCCGGCGGCCGGACCCTTCTCCTGCAGAATCCGCTGATGACGGGGCCGGTCGGTAGTCGACGATTCGTTCCCTGTGGATGCGATCGTTGTCATCGCCTTCTCCTCATTTCTCGGTCGTTCGGGGTGTGGGGTTCGGGGTTGACCAGTTCGTGCCGGCAGCGGCCGGCGGGCTCTGCCCGAGGTCGAGTGATCATCAGACGTCGAGGACGAGTCGGCCCGAGCACGCTCGGGACACGCAGATCATCATGGTCTTACAGGCGGCGCGCTCGTCGTCGGTGAGCACTTCGTCGCGGTGATCGGGGGTTCCTGCAAGTACCGCCGTCTCGCACGAGCCGCACACACCTTCCTGACACGACGATTCGACGTCGATGCCGGCTTCTTCCGCGATCTCGAGGATGGATCGGTCGGCGGGGACAGTGGCCGCAATGCCTGACCGCGCGAATTCCACCTCGAAGGGATTACTCGATTGGTGGAGGTCGTCCTCACGCTTGGAGAAGCGTTCCATGTGTACCTGGGTGGAGGGCCAGTCCGCGCAACCGCCCTCGATCGCGTCCAGCATCGACTCCGGTCCGCAACAGTAGATGTGGGTTGCCGGGTCAGCGTGTGCGATCAGGTCGGCGAGATCGACCCTTCCGTGTGTGTCACTCGGCTGGATGACGACCCGGTCGGCGCCGAAACCGCTGACGTCGTCGAGAAATGCCATCGTGTCAGCTGAGCGACCGCAGTAGATAAGTCGCCAATCCGCTCCCTTGGCCTCGGCTTCGGCGATCATCGGCAGCATGGGGGTGATGCCGATGCCACCGGCGACGAACAGATAGTTCGATGCGGGAGCGAGCGGAAAGTTGTTGCGTGGTCCGGCTACTCGCAGCGTGCCACCCTCGCAGAGGTTGTCGTGGATGTACGCAGACCCTCCCCGTCCGTCGGGAACATGCAGGACCGCGACTTGCCAATGACGGGAGTCGTCGGTATGTCCACACAATGAATACTGCCGGGTGAAATCCATTCCGCCAAAGGAGAAATGGAGGTCTATGTGAGAACCGGGTGTCCAGGCCGGCAGCTCCGCACCATCGGGGTGGGTGAGCGTGAGCCGGCGGACACCTTTGGCCAGTAGATCGATGCGCCCGATGACCAGATTGTGGTCGTTGTCAGACATCAACACTCCTTCGATGATGGGTCGGGCTCACCAACGTGTACGCTGGCGCCTTTCGACTCTGCGGGGGCAGTGGGGGTGGCGGTGGCTCGGTCGCTCTCTCGACGGCTAGAGTGATCGGCCATGGACAAATCCCGCGATTCAGCTGCGGCGCTCGCGTTTGAACTGCGCGAAACCTTGTCGCGGGGCGCCCGACGCATTCGGGTGGAGTCGGGCCCGCCATTGGCGCAGCTCACCGTGCTGGGGCATCTGCAGCGCGAAGGTGCGCTGAGCACCAATGACCTGGCGGCCGCCGAACGGGTGCGTCCCCAGTCGATGTCCAACACTGTCCGTGCGCTCGAAGAGGCAGGTCTGGTTCGCCGCAGAGCGCATCCGACCGATCGTCGGCAGGTGCTGCTCGAGCTGACCCCCGAGGGGGTCGCGACCCTCGACGAGATCTTCGCCGTGCGAGAGGACTGGTTGAGCATCGTCATCCTTCAGGAACTCAGTGAGGACGAGCGCCGTGACCTGCAGCGGGGCTTGGCGTTGGTGCAGCGCATCATCGACCACCGCGACTGACGCGGGACGGTGCAGGTCCGGCGCCGTCGTCGCACTTCAGATGTCGAGAACGACCGAGGCGTCTTCGACCGCGACCGGCACCGTTTCCACACCGGCTTTCAGTCGCTCCATCACCTCGGCCGGCTCGATGGACACGGGGTACGGGCGTACCCGCTGTTTGGAAGCGAAGATCGTTCGTCCGCTCTTGATCTCGAACTCCCAGTGATGCCACGGGCACGAGATGATTTCACCGTCGCGGACCCATTTGACCTCAGGCGCCTTGTTCGGCGTCACTTCGGCTGTCGAGGTACCCCGGACAGTTCCCTTGCACAGTGGGCCTCCCATGTGGGGGCAGGTGTTCTTCAATGCGTAGAACTCCCCGTCGACGTTGAACACGCCGATTCCACTCTTGACTTTGTCCGGGTAGACGACCGTCGATGAGCCCGGGGGAAGATCGGCGACTGCGCCGACTACGTACCGCATGTTGTTGTCCTTGTGTTCAGAGGAGGGTCAGCTCACGCCGGCGGCGAGCCGTGCTTGCAGACGGGGATAGAATTGCGCCGCGTTGTCCGACAGGCACCGGCTACGGTCCGCGTCCGACCAGGACGTGAATACGTCGTCGGCTTTGACGTCGTCCCAGTACGGGGTGCGGCTGCCGTAGACCACCAGTGAGGAATTGTCGGCGCCGATGGTGCCGGCCGAACGGTGGCTGTGCGGCGAGATTTCGTCATCGGGCTGCGTGACAAAGCGGACGTGCTCTTCGAGATACAGCGTGGGCATCTTGCTGACCCAGGGGACCTCGACGCGGTCGGACTGCCAGTCCTTGTCCGTGCGCACGATCAGCGACCGGGCGGCATGCACACTGACGTCGCCGAACACGACTCGCAGATCGGGGAGTCGTTCGAAGACACCGGCGATGATGAAGCTGGTCAAGTGCACGATCGACGACAGCGGCCGGATGGCGTGCGTCTCGGCGTAGAAGCTGGGGAAGCCCACCTGCGAGGGCGGCGGTTCGATCAGCGTACCGAGATCGTCATGGATGAAGACCACGAGGCCGCGCTCGGCGGCCGCCTTCCAGATCGGGAAGTATCGCTGCTCTCCGTAGGTGGCCAGCGCTCGCGCGGGGACCACGATCTGGACGAATCGGTCGTCGTCCGCCCACCGGTCGATCTCACGCAGGGCGACCTCGGTGTCGTTGAGCGGCAACCGGATCGAGCCGAGGAACCGTCCTCCGGCTTCCGGTGCGGTGAGCCAGTTCTCGTACAGCAGCGTGTTTGCCGCACGAGCTACCGCGGTCGCCTGCTGGGGGTTGGGCCAGTACCCACGGGTGGTCGGCGACAGGAGGGCATAGTCGACGCCGGTGGCATTGAACATCTGGTCGGCCATGGCCGCCGGGTTCGAGGCCTTCTCGATCGGCATCGCCAGCTGATCGAAGGGAGCGGCGTAGCGGTCACCGATCAGCGGAGGCAGTGCGAGCAGGTTCCACGGTCCGCCGATGGTGTCGTTGAACTCGTCGGCCGGCAGAACGGGATGAACAGCGGTGTCGATGATCACTGGTTCACCGCCGCCTGGTCGAATCGATCTGCGGGTCGGGACTTGGGCAGGTTGTACACTTGGCGCGCATTTTCAGCCAGAATCCTTTTCTTGGTCTCGGGGGCCAAGCCGCGCGGGAGCGCCTTGCTCGGCGGGTCGTAGTCGTAGTGCGGGTAGTCACTCGAGAACATCAGCAGCTCACGAGCGTTGGCTTCCTCGAACAGGTCGGCGATGTGCTTGGGGTTGGTGGCTTCCTCGATCGGCTGCGATGCCCATCGGAAGTTCTCGCGCACGTAGTCGTACGGCGATTTGCGGGCTGCGAGCTCCCCGCCGGTCTTGTCCCAGTGGCGTGCCAAGCGGTCGATAATCGGCCGATACCACAGGAATCCGCCTTCGACGAACAGGAACTGCAGTTGCGGATGGCGGTCGAGGACTCCGTTGCAGATCCAGCTGGCCATGTGGGCGGCGTAGGCCATCGGCGCGATCTGGGAGTGGTACTCCACGAAATACTGCAGCGGTCCGGTGGATGTCCACCCGAGGGGCTGCGTCGCCCCTCCGCGGAAGTGCATCGACACCGGCAAATCGTGCTTGGCCGCAGCGGCCCAAATCGGGTCGTACATAGGGTGACCGAAGGGCCGCGGTCCGTAGTGGCCGATCATGACCTGCCGGAAGCCGGGGTGTTCACCCCACTTCTCGATCTCGCGGACGGCTCCGGCGGGATCGTCCACGGAGACCGAGATCGAACCGACATAACGGTTCTCGGCGTTGTACTTCGAGAGCCAGGTCTCGGACAGCCACTGATTGACGGCGCCGGCCAGTGCGGTGTCGAGCGCGGGGTCGACGGTGAAGCCGCGAAAACTCCACGGCAACAGGATGGCGTAGTCGATGGGGTCGTCGACGAACAACTGCTGTCCGACCATGTCCGGATCGGAGCCGATGTCGCCGTGCTCGGGCACGCTGTCCTTGCGTCCGCCACCGTCGAGGGTGCGGTAGGTGGCCCGGCTGTAGGGCACTCGGTCGATGACGTTGCGACTGCGCCATGCCGCAGGAAGGTAGTCGATGAGCTCCTCGAACGAGCGCGGCTCGACATGGACGTCGGTGTCGATGACTGTGATTTCTACGTCGCCGGTGGGGTAGTCCGGCGGCTGCGTGTGAAGCTGGGCTGCTGTGGTCATATCATCAGCCTAACTGTATAAATTCGAAAGTGCAACGTACAGAACAGTTTTGGTGAAATCGGAGCCAGAGACGCCACTGTGTGCCCCAGCGCGTCAGCTGCGCTGGGGCACACAGTGGTGCACCGGTCGTGATCGATCAGTCGACGGACGTCCGCTCGTCCTCACGGACGGCCTCGTCATCTAACTGGAGATGTGTTGTTCTCCGCGGCAGAAGTAAGCAGGCAGCGGCGACGCCTACCGTGACGGCGATGCCGATACCGAAAACGATGACGAACGAGGACCACGACGGCGTTCCGCCCTGTGAGCCGGTCGTCATGACGCTCCCGGAGATCTGGACGCCGAGAGTGCCGCCGACGGCCTTGACCACGAATGCCAGCCCACTGAAAGCTCCGATCCGGCTGGCCGGCGAGGTGAGAGCAACGATGTTCATCGCTTGGGTCAACGCGACGCCACCGGACGCTCCAACCAGAGTCGACCCGAGAATGACCAGCAGGAAGCTGCCATTGGCAACGAGAAGCATGGTGAAGGCGGCGCCGTTCGCGATGATGGCCACCAGTAATGTTGCCCTGCTGCCGATATGTGCGTCCAGCCAACCGGTGACGGGCGCTGCCGCTGCTCCGACCAGTCCGATCGGTAGAAGAATGAGGCTGGTGGTGAAGGCCGACGCCGCGAGGCCGAAGCCGGTGTCGGCCGACTGCTGGGCCAGCATCGGGATGGTCAGGAACATCATGTTGACGCTGAATCCGCACATGAGGTAGATGAGGCAGCTCACTGCCAGAGGGCGTGTGGCGAGGATGCGGAGATCGACGAGAGGCTCACGTGAGCGCAGTTCGACGAAGGTGAACGCAGCCAGGAGCGCAGCGCTGGTCGCCACTGCTCCACCGAACTTGGTTGACAGCCAGCCCCATTCAGGGGCTTCGGTGATGCCGATGAGGAGCACTGCCATGCTCGAGCCGAGCAGAGCGGCCCCCGCCCAGTCCACCGACCCGCGTTTGACGGGCGGGCACGAAGGAACCAGTTTCCACGAGGCCAGGAAGATGACGACGATGATGGCGAACGGGACGCAGAACAGCCACCGCCAGGGCAGGAGCGTCACCAGCACACCGGAACCGACGATGGCGAATCCGGTACCGGCGTAGATGAATCCGATGACTGCGCCGTTGCCGGACTTGACCCGCTCTTCGGTCTGGGTGTCACGAATGATGCCGAAGGCCAGCGGGACCACGCCCAGGCCGATGCCTTGCAGTAGCTGGCCAACGGTCAGCATCGGTACCGACACCGACAAGCCGGAGATCGCGACGCCGACCGCGACGATTCCCAGCACCCAGAGAAGAACGGTCTTCTTGTTGCGGATGTCGGCAAGTCGGCCGATCAGCGGGGTGGCGACCGCGCCGGTGAGTAATACGGCAGTGAGGACCCATGCGATCTCGGCCTCTGTTGCCCCGAGCGACTCTTGAACGATCGGGATCGCGGGAGAGAGGACGGATTCGAGGCCCTTGTAGGCGAACACCGAGGCGACGACAACGCTCAACGTCATCATCGGATTGTGGCCCCGGGTCGAGGGGCTGGAATTGGTCACGATGTGTTTCTCCGAGGGAGCTGGACGACGCTGTGGTGGTCATCGTGGTCATGGGGTATCGGTCAGTCGTGGGGAATCGGTGATCCGTGCCCGGTCGCTGATTTCAGGGACGGACTTGGCCGTCTGCCGAAGAACGGTGGGTCAGCGAGGCTGAGCCTTGATCGACTTCATCGCCGTATTGGTTCTGAGGTGGTGGCACCACAGGCTGCTGTCTGGGGTGGTGTGCAACACACTCAGCGTAAACCCGGAGAGTCCTGCATCACATGTCTCTGCAGGACTGTCTTTCAGTGAAGATATGACCGCTCCGGATGCCGCCGTGACCGATCGCCTGTGCACCCTTTGCGTCGTCGAGTCGGAGGCGGCAGGGGCGTGTCGATAACCTGGCGATTCGATTCATCCGCCGCCTCAGTGTCTATTGAGGACACAGCGTGCTCCCGGAAGGGGCTGCGGAGGATTGCCCATAGATCCCGGGGCAGATTTAGAGTGGAGTCGACCTGCAAAGCCGAGGACCAAGGATGGTGAGAGGGGACGACTCGTGGTTCTTGCCGAAGACGCGGTAGACAGCCCCTGTATCGATCCGTCGCTGCCGGCAGGTTCGAGATGACCGATGCGTCCGGCCTGCACGGTGCTGCGCCGTCCGGACAGGAGTCGGCCGGCGGCTCGGACGCAGATCTTGTTCGTCTGGCCGATCGAAGCGCTCGCCACGATTCCTATCGCGATCTCCTCGACATCGTGGCCGACCTGGCGATGGTTGCAGACCCGGACGAACTGCAAGCCCGGATCGCCGAGCAGGCGCGTCGTCTACTGCACGCGGACGTCGTCTATCTCTGGATATTCGACGAACAGGGGCGGTCCGTGCGCCTGGGAGCCACCTCCGGAGGTCTGTCCTCGGAACTCCATAACCTTCGAATACCGATGGGTCACGCGATGGCAGGCAAGATCATCGACACCGGGATGCCGCTCGTCGTCACTCGCTACCTCGACGACCCGAACTTCTCGCACGATGAGCAGATGGATCGCGTCATGCGAGAAGAGGGCGTCGTCACGGCTGCGGGGGTGCCGATGACCGTCGGTTCTCGAACCCGAGGTGCACTTATCGCGGCAAATCGAGATGAGCGCGGGTACACCCTTTCCCACGTCGAGCTACTCCGCAATCTGGCCATTCACGCGTCGATATCTCTGACGCGAGCGACTGTGCGCCGTGAACAGGAACAGTCGCTGCTGTCACTGCTCTCCGACAACGCCGACCTCACCAAACGGAACGAGGAGTCCGATCGGATCCACACCACGGTGGCACGCGCCGCACTTACGGGAGGAAAGATCGATGACCTCGTCGACGAGGTCATCAAGATCATCGGGGGCCGGCTCGAGGTGTTGGACGTGGACGGTCGTCTCCTGGCCGCCGCCGGCGACTGCCCGGCCTACGAAGAGACCGCTGATCTGGTGCGGACCGCAGCCGAGACACGGGTCACTCAGACAACCTCCCAGCACGCCGCTGTCCCCATCGTTACCTCCACAGGCCTGCATGGAGTACTGCACTTCGGTACGGAATCGCAACTGACGCAATCAGACATCCAGGTCGTCGAACGTGTAGCAGTAACTGCGGCGCTGCTGCTGCTACTCGTCGAAGCGGAAGCCGGTGCAGCCGGATTCCGCCGAGACGACTTCATCGATGATCTCGTCACCGGATCTGACACCCTGGCCCGCATGGTGAACCGCGCAGCGCAAATGAAACTCGACCTACGTCGGCCGTACACCGTCCACATCGTGCGGGCCGACATGCAAGAACGGCGCCTGGCCTACCTCGCCAACGAATACGCGCGATCCAAGAGCGGGCTCGCGGGCCAATGCCATCGAGTCCGCCACGGTGAGCGCCCCTCCGTCGTAGTCCTGCTTCCCGGAACCGACCCACGACAAGGTGCGCGGGATCTCGCCGAAGCGTTGCAACGCAACTGTCATGTCCCGGTGTCGGTTGCGGGCGCGGGACCCTCTCGGGAGACATCACACGTCCGCCAGCATTTCGAAGAAGCCATGACCTGCAGTCACGCACTGCTGCGAATTGGCGGCGACGGAACGTCGGGCACCATGGAAGACCTTGGATTCGTCGGCCTGGTCCTGAGTAAAGACACATCCGTACGTCCGTTCATCGAATCCATGCTCGCACCCGTCATCGACTACGACGCACAGCATCACACAGACCTGTTGTCGACGTTGGAAGCGTTGCTGTCGACCGAAGGCGGCCCGACCGCCGCCTCCCAGCAGCTTCACGTCCACGTCAGTACCGTCAAACAGCGGATGCAGCGGCTGCACACCCTCCTCGGCGACTGGCGCAGCGCCGACCGGGCAAGTGAGCTGCGCCTGGCCATCAAACTGCACCGTATCTACGAGGGGCTGACGAGCTGAGCCTCGATGTACCGGCCTCGGTATGCGAGGTCCAGGTGTCGGTGTGCGTTCACCTCGTCCGGGTCGGATTCGGCGCCGGCCGGGTACTGGGTTGGCAAAAACCTGTTGGCGGAGCACGGCGACCACTGCTACTTTTCCAGGGACCGTGCGAGAGAACGAGGAGGTGGTACCCGTGAACGCAGTATCGACATGGGTGCTCCCCTCGCGGGTCACGGTCGGGCGATAGGTCGTCCGGGAGCGCCGCCTGAGTGCACTCCCGAAAGGCATGACCATGCACTTCACTACTGAACAACGCCTCGACGACGGCGTCCTCGAACGCGAATTCACCCTCGGCGAGATCCCGGGTTTCCTGTGGACGCCCGAATCCGCATCCCCATCCGGACCGGCGCCGCTGATCCTGCTCGGCCATCCCGGCGGACTGCACAGGATGTACCCCCGCCTGGTGGCCCGGGCCCGGGGGTGCGCGGCGGAGGGCTTCGCCGCGGCCACCATCGAGCTCCCCGGGAGCGGTGACCGGCCCCGGTCCGCCGCCGCCGAACAGGCCCGCGCCGACCTGCACCGGGCTCTGGAGGCCGGCGAGCCGGTCGACGACGAGATCGTCGAGCGGCTCGTTCTCCCGCTGGTCGAAAAGGCGGTCCCGGAATGGCGGGCCACCCTGGACGCCCTGCTTGCGTTGCCCGAGGTCGGCGGCCCGGCCGGGTATGCGGGAGGGGTGATCGCCATCGGCCTCCGGCTGGCGGTGGCCGAGCCCCGGATCTCGGCTGCCCTGCTGTTCGCCGGGAGTTTCGTGCCCCGCATCATGTTCGAGGAGGCCCGGCAGGTCACCATTCCGCTGCAGGTGTTGTTGCAGTGGGACGATGCAGGAAACGACCGGCAGCTGGCGCTGGACCTGTTCGACGCGTTCGGTTCCAAGGAGAAGACGCTGCACGCCAATATGGGCGGGCACACCGGCGTCCCACAGTTCGAGGGGGAGGCTGGGAACCGCTTCTTCGCCCGGCACCTGAAATAGGTGCCGTCCCGGTCCAAGGGTGGTCCGGCCAATTCGATGTCGATGTGTCGGTAGGGCACCGCGTCGGGGTGGCTCGCGCCTCCGCGTTCCGGCTTTCGAGACGGTGCAGATCCTCGACCTTCCGGTCGGTGAGCATGGCACGCAGGATCACTCGGTGCGACACCCTCACCCGCACGATCGGCGTATATGCCCTGCCGGCGCCGCGCCACACCCTACTTCGGTTATGCGCGCGGTCACCATACCTCGACGCGAGAATTCGGGCTTGTGGTCACGCCTCGGCGAGAGCGAGCATCTGCGCACCGATTCCGGTCAGCGCCGCGTCGAGGCTGTGGCGATGCCACCGATGTGGGGTTATTGCTGCATCGTTGATCATGGTGAGCGCTGCCTGCACCCGGATGCGGGTCGGGGTGGCGTCCCAGGTGGGATGGATGCGGAGCAGCAGGTGGACCCATTCGGTGATGTACGTGTATTGCGCCGAGCGAGCACGATGGCGCTGGGGCTCTGGCAGGTGTCCGGTTTCCGAGATCAGGATCTGCATCAGTCGCGGATTGTCGAGCGCGAAAGTGCAATAACCCGTGAGCAGCTCGGCGAGTCCCTTCCGTGGGTCGCCGGTGTGGGCGAAGGTCCGATGCATCTCGATCCGCAGCCATTCGTCGCCGCGGGTGATGGCTGCGGCGAGAATGTCGGTTTTGGTGTCGAAGTGGTTGTAGACGCTGGAGCCGGTGATACCGGTGGCGGCACCGATGTCGTCGACGCTGACCGCTGCGAAGCCTTTCGCGGCGAACAGCGGTACCGCGTGGGTGAGGATCATCTCCCGCCGCGATTGGATCTCCAGGCGACCAGTGTCGCGAGCGTCCTCGATTGCATCGCGGGGAGCTGGGATCTCGGCGTCGATGACCACCGAGATGAGCTGTGCCAGTATGCGGGTGAAGTCAGGTTCCGGTAGCGAAAGGTTGTGGAAGGAGACGCTGTTGGCCGCTGCCATCGCACACCAGGCGAGCAGGTCTGACTGGGTGGCAGCGAGGCTTGGACGACGCTCGCGGATGACACCGGAAAGGGTCTCGGCGATCCGGCGGGCCGAGGCCCGGAACGCGGCTGCGTCGGCCGGGCGCAGGTTGCGGGCCTCCCGGCGCCACAGCACTCCGACGCCACGGTGGTCCAGCACTGCCGTCGCCAACCTCGTGGTCACGTCACCGTGGGGATCGGTGGCGCATGCCTGCACCACCTCCACGAACTGGGCGAGCTCGTGGTCGATCGCGACTGCCAGTAGGTCCTGCTTGCCGCGGAAGTGGCGATACAGCGCCGAGGGGCCGATGGCGACGGCGGCAGCCACATCGCTCATGGCGACCTCCGCATAACCGCGCTGCGTGAAGAGGTCGACGGCGGCGTCGATGATCAATTGTCGCCGATTCGACGGCCGGGTGCCGCGGGCAGGTCGAATCAGTTCCGACTCGCTCACCATCGGGTTCCTTTCATGTGCGACCCCGGAAGGATACCGGCCGGCCGGTGGGACGCCCGCACAGCAGGGGCGGATGCGCTTCTGAAGCCTTCTGCGCGGCGACTACGCCGTCGCACTTCAGCCCATCGGCTCGACTAAAACTTCCATATATTCACTTATGCACCCAGTACTCGCCGCTCTTTGGCGAGAAGCACCTCCTTCTAGGGCAGAAATCAACGATAATTGCCGAATCGGGATCGAGCCTTGCGGCCGGGCCGTGGTTAGGTCTACGCTTCCAGCAATTCACATATGGTCTGGTCGTGGCGCCCCGCCGAAGCACTCGATATGGATGCGAGTGGCTCCCCTTCGAACCACTGGTTAGTGAGAGGATGACGATGCTCGACACCGAGGTCTCCAGCTCTACGGCCCGCACGGCCGGGCTCGGACGCTTGTTCGCGTTCCTGCTACCGGCGACGACGGCGATGTATGCCGCCTTCAATGGCGTGTCACAGATTCTCGTGCCGTCGCAGGTCGAGGGTTTCGATCCCGGGGCCAAGGTGGGAAATCTGGCGGTGGTCACCGCCCTGGCCGCTCTCTCGGCGGTGATGGCGTTGCCACTGGGCGGAGCCGTTTCCGACCGCACCCGTTCACGTTTCGGTCGGCGTTCGCCCTGGATCCTGGCAATGTCGGTGCTGTCGGCCGCGCTGTTGCTCGTCATGGGTCTCAGCACCGGGATCGTGGTGCTGGCCTGCGCTTACGTGGCCGTGTGGTTCACCGCGAACTTCTACCAGGGCGCGTTCTCGGCGATCTTGCCCGACCGGGTACCGGTGAGCAGGCGCGGTCTCGCTTCCTCGGTGATCGGGCTCGGAACACCGCTGGGAATCATGGTCGGGGTCAATGTCGCCAGCAGGGTCGGCCACTTGTGGGCCTATGCGATCTTCGACGTCGCTTTCGTAGTGACGAGCGCGGCGCTGGTGCTCGGCGCGCGGGAGCCGTCCTCGGCCGATGCCGTCCTGGCACCGCGAACATCGCGGCGAGTCTCGGAGACCCTGCGCGCGTTCTTCGTGGCGTTCCGCAGCAAGGATTTCACCCTCGCATTTCTGAGCCGGGCCAGTTTGTCGCTGGCCTACTTCACCGTGAGCGGTTACCTGTTCTATGCGATGCAGGACTACATCGGTGTCGAGAACATCCCCGATGGTGACGTCGCCGTCGCGGTGAGCACGTTGTCCACGATCTCGGTGGTGACGTGGGCGGTCGTGGCCGTCTTCACCGGGTGGCTCGCGGACCGGCTCGACCGGCGCAAGTTGTTCGTCGGCATCAGCGCCGCCGGGCTTGCCGTGTCGATGCTGGTCCCGATCTCGAGCCCGAGCTGGAGCGGCATGGTCGTGTACGCGTTCCTGTCGGGTGCGTTCATCGGCACCTACTTCGCCGTCGACCTCGCGGTCATGTCGCTGGTATTGCCCGACAAAGCAAACGAGGGCCGCGATTTCGGCCTCCTCGCGGTCGCGACCGGACTCCCACCAGCCCTGGCCTCGGTGGTGGCCGGTGCGCTGCTCACCGTATTCGGCAGCTATGTCGCCCTGTTCGTCTTCGGCGCGGCCTGCGCGTTCGTCGCGGGGCTCGTCATCATGCGGATCCGCTCGATCCGCTGACCACCTTCTCAGGAAAGGCCGTCGCATGCCCTGCATCAGCACCCCCGACGGAGTGCGCCTGTGTTACGACACGTTCGGTGACCCGAAAGCCGCACCGCTGCTACTGATTCAGGGGCTCGGCGCCCACATGCTCGGCTGGCATCCCGAACTGTGCACGTCGATCGCCGACGGCGGATTTCATGTCGTCCGATTCGACAACCGCGATGTCGGGCTGTCCCAGAAATTCCCTGCCGGCGGATATCGACTGGCAGACATGGCCGCTGACACCGCCGGCCTGCTCAACGCACTCGGGATCGAGTCCGCCCACGTCGTCGGGCAGTCGATGGGGGGCCTGATCGCCCAGGAGTTGGTGATCCGCGACCCTGCACGTGTTCGGTCCTTGGCTCTGGTCTTCACCGCCCCCAATCTCGACTTCGCTGTGGGGACCGATCTGGTCCATGGCCGGATGGCCCTGCCCCGCGCCCGGAGTCGCGGCGAAGCCATCGAGTTGTACCTGCAGAACGAGGCACCATGCTCCTCGCCCGGCTATCCCACCGATCTCGAGTGGCAGCGAGAGCTCGGCGGGCTCATGTACGACCGGGATCACGACCCCGACGGTGCCGCGCGACAGCTGGCCGCGGTCTTCGCCTCACCCGACCGCACCGAAGCGCTGTCGCAGATAGCCATTCCGACAACGATTCTGCACGGCGACAGCGACCGATTGATCGAACCGGCAGCGGGTAAGGCATTGAATCGGGTCGTCCCCGGATCGACCCTCACCATCTTCCCGGGTATGGGACACGAACTGCCGCGCGCCCTCTGGAGCGACATCGTCGCCCTGATCCACGAAAATTCCCGGCGTGCGAAACCGGTGGCCCGCCATGCCTGATCGGAGTTCAACCATGACCACACGAATGCAGAACACCCGCGCAGGCCGGCATCGCCGATCGATCATTCGCAGCCTGTGCGTCGCGACGGCCGTCGTCGTGGCCGCCGCAATCGGTGGTACGTCCTACGCCGACCCCGTCGGTGCGCCGCAGGTCCTCACACCCGACCGTGATCCGTTCTATGCTCCGCCCCCGAATCTCGGCGCCTATGCCAACGGGGCGATCCTGGGATCTCGACCCTCGGCCCTGTACGGGCTTCCGCTGCCGATCAACGTGTGGCAGATCCAGTACAAGTCCAGCGACGCCGACAACCGGCCCACCACCGGTGTCACCACGGTCATGGTGCCCGACACCCCGTGGACCGGCGCAGGACCCAGGCCCGTGGTGAGTTATCAGATGGCCGAGGACGGTCTGGGCATCCAGTGCGCGTCCTCCTATGTCCTGCGGGCAGGCGTTCAGGCCGGACTGCAGAACGGCCAGGATCCAGAGACTCCGGTGGCTACCGCGCTGCTGCAACGTAATTGGGCCGTCGTGGTGTCGGACTACGAGGGACCGCAGGAACGATTCCTCGACCGTGATCAAGAGGCGCACAGCAACCTGGACGGAATCCGTGCCGCGCTGGCCTTCGCGCCCGCGGCACTCTCGCCATCCGCGCCGGTCGCTGCCTTCGGCTACTCGGGTGGGGCATTCGCGACGGCCGCGACGATGGAGATGCAGCCGCGCTACGCACCGGAACTGAATGTCGCCGGGTTCGCCGCAGGCGGTATACCCGCCGACCTGCTTGCCGCGATCGCGATGAACAACGGCACACACAACGCCGGCTTGGCGGCCATCGCGCTGGCGGCATTGGATCGTCTGAGCCCGGAGGCGAATGTCGCGGCGCAATTCGACGACGCGAGCCGCACCGCAATCGCCACAGCCTCGAACCAGTGTGTTCAACAGGTCGTCAACGCGAACGCCGGCCGCCTCCTGTACGACGCGTCGGGTCAGTCCGACCTCGCGGGAAACCCCGCGATCCAGGCCGCCGCCGGCAAGCAGAACCTCGGCCGGGCCGTGCCCACCGCCCCCATGTATGCCTGGCACAGCGGCCTCGACGACGCTTTGCCGTTGCCGTCGACGGACGCGCTGATCGACCGATACTGCGCCGCGGGCGCCACGGTCTCGTACCACCGCACCGACGTGCAGGGGCACGCCGCGGCCGCTGTCGCCGAAATTCCGGCCGCCTTCGACTACCTGAACGATCGGTTGACAGGCAGACCCGTGCAGCCCGGTTGCAATGTCTTCTGATCCTCTTCGTGTTCGGGTATTCGGACGTCGTCAGTCGCAGGCATTTTGTAGGAAGGCGGTACCTGCCATGCTCCCTGTGGAGTCCAGGAGCAGGAGAGAGGTGGTGGCGGGCGCCGTCGCGTGGATTTCGGTGTCCGCTTTCACGGTGATGAACATCGCCGCGGCGACGCGCTGGCAGGACCCCGGCTACAGCGTCCGCCGGAACTTCATCAGCAGTCTCGGCACCACGGAGTGTCTGACACAGGCGGGCAAATTCGTATGCTCACCCTGGCACCTGGCTGCGGATGTCACGTGGATAGCTGTTGGGCTGCTCATTGCTGCCGGCGCATATCTGCTGCGCCGCGCCTTCCCGGCCAACCGCCTCTCCCGCGCAGGCCTTCTTCTGCTGCTGGTCAACGGTATCGGCCTGGTCATCGTGGGTGCCAATCCCGACAACCTCCGCCCCGCGGTGCATTTTTTCGGTGGCGCAGTGGGTGGCCTCGCCGGCGTTCTGGGAGCGCTGGTCCTGGGTCTGGCGTTGCGGCGCGATCGTTTCTGGCGGGCCTACGGCTATGCGGCAATCGTGATCGCATTCCTGAGCGGCGTCGGCGCGGCGCTGATGCAGGTGTCCACGAACTGGGTCGGCCTTTTCGAAAGCCTCCTCGCGTACCCGGTGATGTGGTGGATGACCGCTGCCGGAATCCGCGTTCTCCTTTCTGCCCGACGGCAGTGCCCGGACATTCCCACGACACCGGCACCGAAGCTGCGGGGACGTACGCGGTGATGCAGTTGCCGGAATACTTCCGGACAGCCTTCTGTTGAAGGATCTGACGGTGGCGCGCATACCCCGGGTACCACACCAGAAAAGTCGCCGCGAGCGACCACTTGCCGAGAGGCGATATGGCGTCACCGTCACCCTGACCGGGCAAGACCTGCATTGCGTAGCGTTCCCGGAAGGGATGAGGAGCCGCTGACATCGGGGAAGGTGCCGGCGGCTTCCCTTTGCCTTCCTGACTTGTCTTCCTGACCACCGAGGACCCCGCCGGTCTGCCGTGACCACGGCAGCATGACACCCTGTCCGACGAGACTGCATGCCCGCCGAACCTGGGGAGGACCCACGCCGCCATGACAACCTGGACCCTCTGGCTCGGTGCCGTGCTCGTCGTCGGCGGCTCGGTCGCCCACATCAAACATCAGACCGTGGCGGCCCGTGTTCTCTGGGCGCTGGCCGTGCTCGCCTTCGTGGTGACGGGCGTCGGGGCGGTGGCCGAGATGTCGCTGCCCCTGGCGGTGACCCTGGTTGTCGCGATCGCGGCGACCGTATCCCTGGTCGTGGTCACGAACAAGCCGGGGAAGCCCGCGGCCACCGTCAGACGGGGCGCGCAATGATCAGCGGGATCTGTGCCGTCGTCCTCGGCGTACTGCTCCTGGGCTCGGAGTTGGCCGACCGGTGGCGCGGGCGTCGATCAGAACTCGCCCGCATCGCCGAGATCGTCGCCACCCTGGACCGCTTCCAATGGTGGGTGCTCGAAGACCTCGCCGAGGCCCGGCAGGCGTTTGTGAACCGGGACCGCAACTGGGGGAGCGAGGAGACCCGGGCGTTCCTCGCCGCCCGGGAGCGCGCCACGCAGTGCGGGATCCCGGACGAGGTGGCGGTGTACCGGCTGGCCGACCGGATCATCCGGGACAGGGACAACTCGGCAGTGAAGTGAGCCCGGCGCGACGCCTAGAAGAGATCCGGCGTCGCAGGCGGCACGTCGTCGAGAAACTCACTCACCATCGGCACCAGCACTGCGGTCTGCCCAGAGATGCCGATGTGTGACGTCGCCGGCAGAATCACCAAGCGCGCGGCCGGAACCTTCTGGAGCATCCCCGACGCTGCTGCTTGCTCGTCGCCGCCACCGCGCAGTTCGAACATCTTCAGCGCATGCTCCGGCCTGACGCCATCCGCATCCCCGATGATGACCATCGTCCTCGCCGAAATCGAACGCATCTGTGCGTCGCTGATGTCCTGGTCCTCGGCGTTCAGAACCTTCATCTTTTCGAGGTACGTGCCGAACGCCGCGGCGTCCGGCGTGTGCTCCTTGAACGACTGCTCGACGGGCGTGCCGGCAAAGGCTGAGGCGTCGAGACCCTCGATGGCCTCGATTACCGACGGATACCAGCCGTCCTGGCGGTAGGTGGCCGACAGTGAGACCAGCTTGTCGACGAGCGCCGGGTGACGAAGCGCGAGCTGCAGCGCGACCCCTGCTAGCGGACATGCCAACCTCCCTGTAGACGGACACGTTCGTCCCTGCTGACGGACAGCTGATCTCCCTGTCGATGGACATGGGGCCGGCGGT